>JAGCMD010000057.1 GCA_017646765.1 Elusimicrobiaceae bacterium
ACGTTGCGGCCATTAACATCATTACTAACATACACACCACTCGTTTCATAGTACTGTCTCCTTTGTGTTAATTTTAGTTACTTACACTCTTAGTATGGGTGGGAAACAAAAAAATAACGAGGGCCGTTGGACCTACACGGGCTTATTTTTAGGACCTATGAGTTGTCTGGGCCCTTTTGAACGCTAGGTGAATTTAGGGCATAAAAAACCGCCCGGTTTAGGGCCGGGCGGAAAAGTAAACATAACGGCGGAAAGTTTATTTATTTTCCGTTGAATCGTTTGATACGCCCGCAAAAAGCGGACCGCAATCAGCCGTTGTATCTTTTGATTCGTTCTGCGCAGGTTGCGCGGTTGCTTGTACTTCCGGGACGTTGGTTTGCACCGTTTCTACGACGGTAGTTTCTTGCACCGTCACCCCGTTATGGGCGATTTCTTGTTCTACCACGCTGTCCACCGTTACGGAAACTTCTTGCGTAGTGGCGGGTGCTTCGGCCGGTTTATCTTCGCCGATAACACCGGGTACAAAATCGGCCGGGGCTTTGTTGGCATTTAATAATTCGGCCACTTTTTCCGTCGGGCGGAGAGTTACTTTGCGCCATTTTCCTTCCCCTTCCGAAGCAGTCGTTACATATTCGTTGCCTTCTATCGCGCGGTGGATGTAGCGGCGCAGTTGTGCCGACATCGGGCGGAAACGGAACACGCTGTGCCCGCTCTTAATAAGCGAAATGCCTTTTTCAATTTCGGCATTGAGTTTGTCTTCCGCTTTGCGCCAATAGTTTTGCGTATCGGTAATGACCGATATCGGTTTGTCAAAATGGCGGCTTAGGGCTAGCGTAGATAAGTATTGAATCGCTTCCAACGTTTTGCCTTCTTTGCCGATAACAACGGCCGGATGGTCGCAATCAAACGTGAGTAAAATGCGTTGTTGTTTTTCGTCCCACCAAGCGTTTAAATTTTCCACTTTTACGCCCATGTGCGTAAGCACCTGTTGCAAATATTCTTTGGCTTCGTTCATGGGGGCTTGCAAGTTTTCCGGGATGACGGCGTTGCGGATTTCGTCACACGGTAAAAGTTGGGGCTCGTTGGCTTTGGGGGCTTTTTCGGCACGCGGGATGCGGACTTCTAAATCTTCCGTGCGGCGGCGCATTTGGCGGCGGCCGTGGCCGTTTTTGCGGCTGTTGCGCCCGCCTTTACCCGATTTGCGTTTGGGGATGTCCATATAAATTTGGGCATCTAAATCGGCGGTGCTCCAGCGTTTGGCACGTAATTCTACAACGGCTTGTTTGGCGCCAATTCCCAAAAAACCTTTTTTGGGATGTTGTAAGATGGTAACTTCTACTTGGTCTCTGCGAAGGCCGAGTTTTCTTAAACCTTTGGTAATTGCGTCGGAAACTTCTTTGGCTTCAATTTTAATTTTAGTTGGCATAAATAATGTCGCTCCTTTTTAATTGGCTTTGCTTAGCCGGCGGTTGATAACTGTTTGGATGGCAAATGTAAGCAGACTGTTCGTCAACCAGTACAACACAAGTCCGGACGGGAAATTCATAAACAGCAGCGTAAATATCAGCGGCATGTATTTGAACATGGCCGCTTGCGCCGGGTCTGTGCCGGCAGGCATGGAACTGCGCTGTTGAAAGAACATCACGGCGCCCATCAAGATAGGCAAGATATAGTACGGGTCTTTGGAAGATAAGTCCGTAATCCAGCCTACAAACTTAGCCCCGTGTAATGCCCACGATGTGCGAAGGGCATTAAATAAGGCCAAGAAAATCGGTAACTGTATCAGTAACGGCAGACAACCCGAAAGCGGATTGACGTTATACTTGCGATACAGGTTTAAGGTTTCGCGGTTAAGGGCTTGCGGGTCTCCTTTGTATTTTTCTTGAATACGTTTCATTTCCGGCTGAATTTTTTTCATCTGCGCGGCCGATTTTAATTGTATCACGGTAAAGCGCAGTAAAATCAGTTGGATAAGAACGGTCATCAAAATAATGGCTACGCCGTAGTTGCCCGTCCAAGAATAAAACCACTCCAACACGTTGCGGGCCAGTTTGCCCAACGCACCGAAGAAACCAAATTCAATGCTGCGTTCAAAATGATACGGCAGTTGCATAAACAGTTGGTAATCTTTCGGGCCGAAGAAAAAGTCCGACTCGTAAGAAAGTTGCGCGCCGGGGGCAACTGTTTGCCCGGCCATGGCAATTTGCAACTCGGGCCCTTTTATTTCTCCCTCGGATAACCCAAAGAATTTTTCCTGCGTGCCTATTTCAACACGCTTCGTAGAAAGCGGGCCCGGCGTCCACCCTTGCGGACCGAGTACCGCCAAGAAATACCGGTTTTCAATACCGGCCCACAACCACGGTAACGTGGGTTGTTTGCTCTTGGCTTCAAAGGTTTCCAAGGTGGGTTTTCGTTTATCCGATTCTTGTACTAAATAGACGGCTTTGGATTCGCGCTCGTTGTCTTTCATTTCACTTTTTACCGTCGCTAATCCGGGGCCGAAGTTCCATTTCCAATCGGCCAGCGTTAATTCGCGGGCGGTTTTATTGTGGAAGGAAAGCGTTAAGTGGTTTAGTCCGTTATCGTGAAACGTGTAGGTTTTGCGGACCGTTAAGCCGGGGATAATATCCGCGGTTAAGGTAATGGAATTTTGGGTGCGTGCATACTCGGTAAAATCTAACCCTTGCAAGGTGGAAAAATAACCCGGCCCTTCGTATGGGGTTAAATCCACATTACCTAAATCGTCCTTAAATAAATAGGTCCGGATGCCCCCACCGTTGGAAGAGAAGGTTACATCTGCTTGCGGCATATTTAGGGTAAATAATTCTTCCGGCTTAGGGGCGGCAGTTGTTTCTTTGCTTACAAAAGCAGCTGTTTCGCCGGTTAATTTCCCGTTGGATTGGGCAGCTTGTTCTTCCAGTTGTTTAAGTTGTGCTTGGGCGGCCTGTTGTTCGGCGCGTGCACGCGGAATAACCACAAACTGATTGTAGCCTGCTATAACCAACAGGCACAACATCAGCGTGGTCAAGAACTGTTTATTCATAAAGACTCCTCTATTCTCCTAAGTGTGAGCTTAGGTAAGCGGGAGAGTCAGCCGAAAGAAAAATTCTAGGGAACCGGGTCGTATCCGCCCGCGTGAAGCGGGTGGCATTTAAGTAAGCGCTTAACGGCCAAATAACTGCCTTTACATACACCATGTTTAGAAATGGCTTCTTTGGCGTATTGGCTGCAGGTGGGTGTAAAACGACACACCCCGCGCGGCCCGAGTAACGGGCGCACAACGGCTAGGGTAATAGTTAACAGCCAAAGCGTTATTTTTTTGCCACAAAGCGAAATCTTTTGCATTTACTTTTTCCCGTTTGGGGCGGAAGCAGAACTAAGTAACGCGGCCTTACCGCATAGTGTCGTGAGCGCCAACTGCGCTGCTTGCACATTACTTAGTTGTGTGGCGTCTTTAGGACTTACCACTATATCCACCCCGGGTACTAAATTTTTCCGAATCTGTCTGAACGCTTCCCGCAGCAACCTTTTGGTGCGGTTTCGCAAAACCGCGGGTCCTAATTTTTTGGACACTACTACCGCAAACCGTGCCGGACGTTGGGCGTTTGTGTACCCATACCAGCATACAACCGAGTTGTATTTTAATTTTTTGCCGCCCAGAATAACACGTTCAAAATCGCGTTTTAAATGTAGGCGGCATTGATGCGGCAGACCGTTAGGCTGCATAAAACTTAGGCTCTGATTAATTCGTGACGGCCTTTGGCTCTGCGAGCGCTGAGCACTCTGCGTCCGCCGGCGGTAGCCATGCGGGCTCTAAAGCCAATGTGTTTAGCACGTCTTCTTTTGTTAGGTCTGTATGTCGGTAACATATTTCTTTATACGTTAATTCTGGCCCGGAAAGCCGAACTGGAAAAAACGTATCTCCTGTAATTAATTTAAAAGGGTTTTGTAAAAAACCACTATCTTATTATATATTTTCTTTTCGGGCTTTGCAAAAAAATCGTCAGCGTGGCAGGTAATTTGCTATATTTATTATATGATATTTACGGACCAAGGAATCGTTTTACTGCGCCAACCGTTTCGGGAAGCCGACCGTGTTCTTTCGCTTTACACGCAAGAACACGGACGAATTAACGTGCGCGTGCCCGGCGTGGCGCGGCAAGCCGGTAAATTGAAAGCAATAAGCGAGCCTTTTGCCTGCGCGGATATGCGTATTTATGTGCGCCGCGGCGGCGTGATGGGTACGCTGACCGGCGGTAAAATTAACCGTGTTTTCCCGGCGGTGCGCGGCGATTTAAAACGCATGACCTTGGCGCTACACTTTTGCGAACTTGTGTTTCGTTTAACGCCGCTACACCAACCTAGCCCCGGTAAATTTAATTTGCTATACCAAGCTTTAAGCGAACTTAATGAACACGGTGCCAATCCGGCTTTTCAAGCGGCGTTTACATTGCGGCTGATGGCGTTGGCCGGGTTTGGGCTGGATCACCCGGTGCTACAAATTACGCCGCAGTTTTGGCAGAAAATGCACGAAGATAAATTTTCTGCACTGGTGTTTACCGAGCCCGAAGAGCTGCTGTCGCTAGCCAAGTGTAATACGGTTTGCCGCCGGTTTTTAAACCAATACCTAACGTATCCGCTCCACACTACCGAGAATTTCCGCCTGCGCGAAGAAATTTCTGTCCCGCAAAAAACCGTGGCGCACGTATTGCCCGCATAACGGGTCCAATAGACCTATAGTGAAAATAGGTCCAATAGCCCTTGCGCTAAAAATGGAAAATTTTTATAAAATATAATAAAGAGTAATTTAATAAGGAGGTAACTATGAAAAAAGTAACTACTATTAGTTTAGCAGTAGCCGCTATGTTAGTATGTGCGGCCGGGGCGCGTGTCGTTTCGGCAGCAGAACGGACATCGTCTGAACAGGATTATAAAATTGTAAAGACAAATAATAAAAATGAACCGTTATGCTCCGCGGAAGAAGCGTGGAAACCGAAGTTTATGAGAAGCATTGACGGACGAAAAATAAACAAAACTTGTTACGATCCGGGATCCGTTGGACTTAATAACTGGAAACGGGAGGATGGCTCTTTTGATCGGTATATTTTTCACGCCTCCCCCCAATGCGCGTTTGAGGCTGCCAAAGAAGGAAATTTGGAACGGTTGCACGCGAGTATTCGTAGTTCCAAAAATTTTCGTTTGGATATGGTAGATAAGTATGACCGGACACTTTTGGTGGTCGCTATCCGCGGGCGCGGCGATGACAAGCCTGCCCATCCGGCCGCAGTAAAGAAAATTTTGAACAATGTGCAAAAAAAGGCGGCCAAAGCCGGTAGCCGGTGCGACCAACTCGTCTATGATGTTAAACGGTACGTTAACTGGCCGGATGTAAAAGGCAGAACCGCTTTATGGTATGCTGCGGAAAAAGGTAACGCCAAGATCGTAAAGATATTATTGGAAAACGGCGCGGAAGTAAATTTAGGCAATTTGCCGGATGACGTTTATCAAAGCATGCAGAAGGAAAACGGTAAAAAGTTTTTGAGTGCCAAGCGGAAAACGAAAGTTACCGTTTTGATGACGGCGGTTCAGCACGCCCAAAAGGATGATCCTAAAGTGGTTAATTTGTTGCTTGCCGAAGGCGCGGATGTGACTGCAGCCAGCGAAAAAGGCAATACGGCGCTTCATATGGCCGCTAAAAGAGGATATACCGAAATTGCCAAGGCACTGCTTAACGCCTGCCAGGATAAAGAAAAATGCTTAACCGCGCGCAACGAAAAACAGTTGACACCGTGGATGATGGCTAAAGTCAATAAACAAGATAAGATGGCTGATTTCTTGAAGCAAGAGACGGCAAAAGCCGGGCTTGAAATAACCGAGGCAGATACGAAAACGGCCAAAGAAATTTCGGCCTATCAAACCAATGATAAAGAAGACTAACCGATAAGCGTATTTTCTTTGCAGAAACTCCCCGGGCGATGAACCCGGGGATTTTTATGTGTTGTGCCCCCAAGCAGGCTGGTTTTTTTCAAATTACCCCTTGATTTTTAGCGTTTGTCGCTTATAATACAATGTAAGAGCCGGTAATTTATTTTCAAAGGAGCCTTTTATGAAAAAACGAACCATGATTATCGCATTAGGACTCGTAGTCGCACTGTTGTTTTGTGCGCAGCCGGACGTTTTTGCCCAAAAGAGCACTAAAAAATATAAGGTAGCTCAGATGAATAAGAACGGGGACTGGGAAAAGCAACCATACAAGGATGTTCGCCTCAATACAGAGACGGGGAAGCCATTGTCAGATTCGGCTTGGGTCCCGTACGTGCGTGATGAGGTAAATGCTGAGAAACCTGCCCCCACCGTCAGGTGGCAAAAGGACGAGGGCGACTACCTCTTGCAAGACAATTTGGAGGCGGAATTTGAATATGCCAAATCCGGAAATATGGCTATGTTCAACCGGTGTCTTAAATATAACAAGCGTTTGGATGTGGTAGATGTGAACTATATGTCGCTTTTATCGGCAGCCGTTTGGGGCGGGCCCAGTGGAAATTCGCGTCCGCAGATAATTAAAAATATCATTGAAAGGGTAAAAGCGGCTTCGCTGTCAAAAAACAGTACACATTTACAACACGATTTGAAGCGGTTTATCAATTTCCCGGACAGACAAGGCAGAACTCCCTTGTGGTATGCCGTTATGCGTGGGAACGAAGACGTTGTTAAAACCCTGCTTGAGAACGGCGCGGAAGTGGAATGGAAAAAAATTCCGGATGATATTAAAGGACATTTATCTGAAGATATACGAAAAGTGGGTGCGCCGAGTTCTGTTTTAACAGAAGCCGTTGACCAAGGCAATTATAATATTGTCAGAATGTTGGTTGAGAAGAAAAAGCCCGATATCTTGGCGCGGGATGGGGCTAAACAGACGGCACTTACGACGGCTATATTAGGGAGAAAGGCAGATATATTGGGTTATTTGCTGGACGCTTGCCCGGATAAACGGAAGTGCTTAGATTCCAGGTTGGATGATGATACGTTGCTTATGTTGGCTGTGCAAAAAGGGAATTGGGATGTGCTTAACACGATTTTAAGCAGGAACCCGTCCAATATCCTCGCGGAAAACAAGGCAGGTGTAAACGTTTTGCGCATGGCAACCGACAAAGGAGACTTTAATGCGTTAGCGGCGTTGGTGGATAGTTGCCGCAGATTTAACTCCAACGAATCATGTATAAATACCCCATCTAGAAAAGATGGAAAAAATCTCTATCAGGCGGCGGTTGACAAAAACCAAGTGGCCGTTGCTAATTGGTTATATAACCAAGGAGCAGAGATGTTAGCGGCTCCTTTACGCTAGCAGAGGTTTTATAAAAACTCCCCGGGCTAGTAACCCGGGGAGTTTTGTGAGGAAGAAAACCTCTAACTTAACAGTTCATCTATATCGGGGTAAATGTCGTTTAAAGAGTGATATACCTTAAACGCGTGCTCACGTACAAACGAGTCGGGCTGTTTGATTTGCGGCACCACACACACGCGCATTCCCGCCACAATGGCCGCGGTCGCGCCGGCGATAGAATCTTCAAACGACAAGCACTCTCCCGGCGTTGCGTTTAAGTGTTGGGCGACGGTTAAATAAATTTCCGGGTCGGGCTTGGGTTTGACGACATCATCGGAAGTTACAATCACACTAAAAAAATCTTTTATGCCTTTTTGGGTAAGCAAATAATTTACCCACCGGCGTATATTGGAAGAGGCCAACGCCAATTTAAACCCACGCTTGTGGAAAAACGCCACCGCTTCTTTGGCTCCCGGGCGAAAGTCTACTTCTCCCCCTTCCCGGATATAATCTTCAAAAAGTGCGTACGTGCGACGGTATAATTTTTCTATGTTTAATTTCCCCTTAAAATAATTATCAATCAGTTTGGCTGAGTCGGCTGTGCTCATCCCCACGCACATTTCAAACAGTTCAAAGGTAAACTCAAAGCCGTCCTCGGCAGCGGCTCTTTGGTAGCATTGGAAATAGATGGGCTCGGTACTTAAGAGGAGTCCGTCCATATCAAAAATTACGTTCTTAATCATTTCATACATTGTATAATTTTCCGCCGCTGTATGTGTCTGTTGTATGCGTTATTTTATATAATATAGTTACTTATGAAATACGGTATGAATTTTCAGGATATGATATCCGCTTTAAACGCGTATTGGACCAAACAAGGGTGCATCCTTGTTCAACCTTACGACGTAGAAAAAGGAGCCGGTACCTATAACCCGGAAACTTTTTTCGGCTCGCTGACTAAAAAACCCGTCAGCCGCGCCTACATTGAACCCTGCCGCCGCCCTGCCGACGGACGCTATGGCGAAAACCCCAACCGCTTGGGCAAGTATTACCAATATCAAGTTATTATTAAACCGGCCCCGGCCAATATCCAAGAATTGTATTTAAATTCGCTTAAAGCCATCGGCTTAGACCCCAAACAGCACGACGTGCGTTGGATAGAGGACGATTGGCAATCGCCTACGCTCGGCGCGTCCGGCGTCGGCTGGGAAATTTGGTTGGACGGTATGGAGATTACGCAATTTACGTATTTCCAAAATATGGCCGGATATGCTTTAAACCCCATTACCGTGGAAATTACCTACGGCTTAGAGCGTATTGCGATGTATTGCCAAAAAGTGGACAATGTGTTTGATTTGCGTTGGAACGATGATGTTACCTACCGCGACGTTCACCACGAAAACGAACGCCAATTCTCGCATTACTATTTTGAAGAATCTAACGTGGAACACTTGCGCCGCTACATCCAAGAGTGCGAAGAAGAGTGTTTGGCGCTTTGCAAAAAAGGGCTGTATCTTCCGGCGTATGATAACACGATGAAACTCTCGCACTATTTTAATATGTTAGAAGCGCGCGGCGCCATTAGCGTGTCCGACCGCACCAATAACATTACCAAAATCCGCAACTTAGCCAAGGCCTGTGCTAAGGCGTACGTGGACAGCGTAGAGAACAAAGAGGAGGCCGCGAAATGAACGCTTTAGTAGAAATCGGAGTAGAACATTTGCCGTCGCGGTTTATGAAACCCGCTCTGTCGTAGCTGGAAAAATTAGCCGCAGATATTCTGACGGAAAAACGGATTTCGTATGAGCGCGTCCATGCGTTTGGCACGTACCGCCGCTTGGTGGTGGAAATTGTCAATATCGCGGATAAATCGGCCGACGTACAAAAAGAAGTCAAAGGGCCACCCGCCAAACTCTTAAAAGACGCTAACGGCAATTTCACGCCGCAAAGTGCCGGGTTTGCGCAAAAAAACGGCCTGGCGCCGGAAAAATTAACCGTCGTAGAAACAGATAAAGGGCCGTTTATCTATGCCAACGTAAAAATCAAAGGCGAGAAAACCGCCAAGTTACTACCGGAAATTTTTACGCGCCTCGTAACGGGCTTAGAATTTGCCAAAAATATGGTGTGGGAAGAATCGGGCCTTCGCTACGGACGGCCGATTCGCTCGCTTATCGGTTTATACGGAAATAAAATTATTAAGTTTACCGTTGCGGGCGTAACCTCTAACCGTAACACCTATCCGCTTTCGTCCTTTGGCCGCAAGCCGATAAAAGTGGCGTGCGCCGATAGTAAGGCGTATGCCGAAATGCTGCGCAACCAGCCGCAACCGATTTTAGTGCTGCCGCAGGAGCGCAAAGACGCGCTGATTAAAACGGTGTCCAACGAGGCCAAAGTGCGCGGGTATCAGGCCGATTTGGACGAGAATTTAGTAGACGAGTCCGTCTGGTTTACCGAGCACCCGGTGGCGGTAAGCGGAGACTTTGAAATTAAATTTTTAACGCTGCCCAAAGAACTTATTACCACCGTCCTTAAAAAACAAATCAAAATGTTCCCGGTGCTTAATGCCAAGGGCGAATTACAACCGTATTTTATTGCGGTGCGCGACGGGATTTCGGTTAATCAAAACGAAGTGCGTGACGGGTTTAAAAAAGTAATGTCGGCGCGTTTATCCGACGCTGTGTTCTTTTTTGAAAACGACAAAAAAGAAGGCCTTGAAACCTTTAAAAATAAACTCAAAAACATTCAGTTTTTAGAAGGGCTTGGCTCTCTGTACGAGAAGTCGGAGCGCACACAACAACTTGCCTTGTGGTTGTGTGAAAAGACCGGGCAAACCGCGCTCAAAGATACGGTAGATTATGCCGCGTCGCACGCATACGCCGATTTGGCGAGCCACGTCGTGTACGAGTTTCCCGAATTGCAAGGTTATATGGGCGGGCAGTACGCCGCTTTGGAAGGGCATAAAGACGCTGCCAAAGCGATGGAAGAATTTTACTATCCGCTCACGTCATCATCTGCCTTGCCGTCCGATAAAGCGGGGCAACTGGTTAGTTTGGCCGGAAAAATAGATACGCTCGTCGGAAACTTTTTAATCGGTCAAATTCCGACGGGCAGCGAAGACCCCTTTGCCTTACGCCGTCAGGCGTTTGGCGCGGTGCGTATTTTACTGGAAAATAATTTACCCGTTTCGCTAAAAGAATTAGTAGAAAAATCGCGCGCTTTGTATCCGTCGGGCACGCCCGATAAAGGGCTCAACGAACTCCCCGCGTTTTTAAAGGCGCGTGTGGCCCTGGTGCTTGAACAGCGCGGTCATCAAGCGGCGTTGTTGGAGGCCGTTTCTAATTGGTATGAAATGCCGCTTACGCAAGTGGAAAATCTCGTCAGTGCGCTTGCCACGGTGAAAACAGACGCGGCGTTTGGTGCCGTGTTGGAAGCCGCCAAACGCGTGAACAATATCTTGAAAAAAGCTGATGTGAAAAACGCGCAAACGAATACGGCACTTTTTGAACTTCCGGCGGAAAAAGCACTCTTTGATACAGTACAAAATGTGGAAAAGCAACTGGCCGCCACGGCGCAAACAACGGATAAAAACGGTTATTTAAACCGTCTTAAAACGTGCACGGCGTTTCAAGCACCGCTGGAAACTTTCTTCAAAGAAGTGATGGTCAACGCCGAAGACGCCGCCGTGCGCAACAACCGCCTTGCTTTGCTCGCGCGCGTGCGTGCGTGTTTAGCTAAGACCGGTGCCGATATCACAAGGTTGTAAAAAGAGAAATTCTTTTAGAGACCCCGGGTTTCTGCCCGGGGTTTTTGTTTAATGACAAACCCTAATCGGGAGACGGCGCAGTGCTTGCCGCACGGTACGTTTCTAAAAAATGTCATTCCCGAAAGGTTTGGGCGGCCCGCAGGGTTCGGGAATCTCCACTACTTGAAATTACGTAAGGAGGAGATCCCCGAGTCCTCGCCGGACGGGCAACCTCGGGGATGACGAAAAGGGGCGAGCCACTGCGGAATGACACTTAATTTTTGGCTGTTTATCCCGCCCGTTAGCACCGTTTACAAAAAGCGTCAAAATGGGGAAGAAATTTTTCATGTTTGAGCGAAAGCGAGTTTGAAAAATTTCCCA
>JAGCMD010000003.1 GCA_017646765.1 Elusimicrobiaceae bacterium
CGTAACGACATAGTTACCCGCCGGCAAGAACATCCCTTGATCGTTGCGGCCGTCCCAAGAATCAAATTCCGTTATTTGCACTTCACCTTCGCGCCCGCGCATACCTTCGCCTAAACGCGGCTCCCAATCCGTAAGCGTGCGAACGACTAAATTTTGTGCCGTGTTTTCATCAGTAGCCAGACGCGCCACTGTTTGACAGCAACCCGTCTTCGTGGTGCTTCCGTTCAAGAAAGTTCCCCAGGTGTAAGAAAGGCCCGAAGAACCCCAGGGCTGTTCGGCGTAACATTCTTCCGGAGTAGTTTTAGTTTCATCCCACGTTTGGCACTCAAGGCCTGTAGCGAAACCGATAGGGTCGTTATCAAGACTATTGGAAAGATTCGCATATGCTGCCGCATTGGCGCTAGACGCATCCAAAATAGCGATGCGCATGTCGGCATCTTTACTTAAACGATACGAGTAGGTATACGGCTGTGCTGCTACCGGGGTAATCGTACCCACCACGCTGGGCGTACTGCGCACCATATGCACGTTGGTTACGTCTACTTGTATCGGTATTTGGTTCATACCGGGATAGGCAATCATGGAATCAAATTGAATTTTATCTACCATTACACCGTCACCGGGGGAATCGGTAGATACTTGCGCACGGAAGGCAAATTGCCCGTTTGTTTTACCAAATTCGCCGTTGATCTCGTACGAGCCGTCCCACGCCGCACAGAACGGGATGCCGGCATTGCCGTTTGACGTAGTACCGTCATAGTTCCACGCGACGAAGTTACAAACGCCGTCGCTGCAAGAACACTGATTTTGGTAATTTGAACAATAATTATCAACCATAACACAAGGTTCATGTCCGGGAGTAGTCGGCTGTCCATCGCTAAAATACCGGCAAGTCCCGTTACAGTTCCCAGCGGCTATACCCGATGAATTGTAACCCGTACAATAATATTGGGCACCGTTACACGTCCAACCATCAGTTGCCTTTCCCGGGCAGCGGTATGAACCGCAACGGGTAGATTCTGTGTTGGGATACAAATCAATCGTACGAATAGCGGGGGTTTCTTCCGGGTTTTCTACGTTTTTGTTGTTGTAGTATTTGACGATATCAAACCGGATGTTTTGGAGCGGAAACGAAATGGAATACGTACTGCCGCCAAGCGGTTTATTGTCGCATTTGACGTTCATACAGAGCGCCAAACAATGATTGGGGTAATAATTAGACCCGTGCCTTGCACTTGGATACGGTTGGTCGTACTCAATTAAAGCGGAACTGACCCACGGGTCGGTTTGGTTGGAGTTGCCCGTCGGGGCCGGCGAGGTAACAAAACTTACGTTGTTCGGAGAGGTGGCTCCTTTGCTCACTTGCAACCAATTGGTACTCCAGTGACAGTACATTGCATTTACCGTATCATTGGAGCCTGTTCTACTATAAAACACCCCGGCATAACGCACGTCCGCTGTTTGGGCAAATGCGGAAACAGCGGCGACTACAAAAAGAATTAAAACTACTAAAATACGACGAGAAAAAGAAAATAAATTTTTCATGTTACAGTTCTGTTTTTCTTTGTTTTTATATTAAACACAATACCCCAAGCCGGCGCATTTTTTGTACGTCAAAAAACACGCCGACAGAACGGTACATTTACATTGTCGCAACTTTTGGGCGAATTGTCAATAGTTTTTTTACGGATTTTGGAGAGGGTAGATAACGACTCATTGAATAAAAGTGTCATCCCTATGGGACGTTGGTGGGGAAAAACTGCCTTTTCCCCGAAAGTCTTTGTCGGGGAACTGCCGTTTTGCCGTTTACTTTTATTTACAGCCGCCCTGCGGTAGAACAGAATTTTTATTTTTTCTCTTCTTCAGCGGACTCTTGCGGGACTTGCTCGGTCACTTCGCGGTAGACGGCAAAATTGCCGCGCCCGCGTTGCTTAACCGCATAAAGTGCTTGATCGGCTTTTTCTAAAAGTTCTTCAGCCGTCGCACCATCAGAAGGATACGTAGAAATACCTTGGCTGATACTTAACCGCTCCGGCTCTAGCGAAGTACGGTCCGGCAAGGCTACCGAACAAATGCGTTCTTGCAAACGTTGGGCAATCACTTTGGCCTCTTCGCTATTAGTGCGCGGAAGCATAATCATCATTTCGTCTCCGCCAAAACGGCACGGTACATCCGTTTGGCGCAAGGACGAGCGGATAATCTTACTCACGGCTTTAAGTGCCCAATCCCCCACTTGGTGGCCATAACGGTCGTTGATTTGTTTGAACCAGTCAATGTCCATAATAATAAGCGAGAGCGATAAACCAAAACGCTTAGCGCGATAAATTTCTTCGGCAAATTTTTCGTTAAAATAACGACGTACCGGCAACTTGGTCAGCTCGTCGTAATTGGACAACTCTTGCACACGCTCAAACAGCCGCGCGTTGTCAATGGTTAAGGCCATTTGCGTGGCAAATTGCTGCAGAGAAATAAAGTCCAAATACCCGATTTTACGACGGGAAAGGATGTTATCAAATGTTAAAAGTCCCACTTTGGTGCGCTGCACTTTAAGCGGCAGATAAATCACGCTGCGCGTAGCCCGGTACGTAGCGGGCGAATTAAAAACTTCTTTTAAAATTTGTTTTTCTTCTTCCCCAAGCGAGTCGCCCGATTCTTGCGTGACCACGCCGGAAATATCCACCCCCAGCACCGATTTAATACGCGTGCCGTCGGAATTAGTTAAATACAAATGCACACGGTCAAAATGGAAATAGCGCTGCACCCCTTTTAAAATAAGTTCCAAGCCGTCGTTCAAACGCAACGAAGAAGCAAAAATTGTAGACAAATCGTTCAGTGCGGTAGATACGCTTAAGCGTTGGTTCTTGGCCTGGTCAATTTCCGTATTGTGCAGGTTGTGCGAAATTTCTTGCCCCAGGGCTTTAATTAAATCAATTTCCGAATCGGTAAAAACGCGATTTTTACGGAAACGCTCCAAACGTAATACGCCGACTTTTTCGCGCATAATGGAACGCACCTCGCCCCCTTTTAATTCCATCGTCGGACGCAGCCAGCGGATAAGCACATAAAGTGCCGGGTAGCTTAAGTCCGTCGTTTCCGCTACGCCTTCTTGCAGAAGCTGGCGCAAAAAGGCCGGTTCGTTAGCCACGGAAATATCTTCCTGCATATCCATACAGTACTCTTTTTTACACATCATTTTAAGAGATAAAATGGCCCGCTCTTGCTGCCAGTTGAAAAAATATACGCGGTCCAACTTAAACAAATCGCGCAATGCCGGCAAAGCACATTCTAACAGTTCGCGCTTGTCTTGGAACGACTGGTTAATTTGTTTATGAAATTTATAAAGTGTGTATGATTTTTTATCAAACATAATTACCCCTTATAAATAGAGAGTAAAAATTCAATTTCTTTAGCCGTCATATCCAACTCTCTATCCAGCGACGCTTGCGTGAAACGGTGCTCTACAATTTGCGTAGCGCACTTGGCCAACACCCGTTTTAAAATTTCCATCACCGTGCCCATAATTACCATATTAGGCAAAATGTGGGCCGTGGGCAAAATATCTTTATACACTTGCAGGCGAGGCGCAGAAGAAATAAACGGCTCAAAAGCTTCTTCAAACGCGGGGAAAGCTTCTATCATATTCGCATAACGCAGTTGTATATCGGGCCGCGCACAGAATTTGATAAATTTAAGCGCGTCTTTTTTATGCTGTGAAAATGTACTGATAAATAAGTTCATCCCGGATAAATACGCCGCCGATTTTTCGCCCGTCGCCGGGACAGGCAGCGTGCTTACCCGCACGCCGCGCCGTGCGCTAAACGTGCTGATCCCTTGCTTGCGGGAAATCATCATGCTGGCCTTGCCGGACACGATGGTTCCCAGCGAGCCGCGCTCGCGCAAAATCGGCATATATTCTTTAAGGGCCAAGTTGATGTAATCGCGCAACGCCTCTTTGAACTCTTTGGAACCGACTAATGTAGCGGCGCGGTCTTCGGTAAAGAAGTTTAACCCGCGGCTCCACATACAAGACAGGGCGCTTCGCATGGAAAGCGAACCGCGCCAGTCGCTATTTTGCATAGGATAATAGCCCGGGATATTGCCAAATTGTTCGCGCAAAGCTTCGCAAACGGAAAGCAGCCCTTGCCAGGTTTTCAAATCTTCTTCCGGGTTGGAAGAAACAAATTTTAAATGATCGGCCCGGTAGTGTAAGGCGCTTAAATCAAACCACCACGGATACGAATACATATCTTTGGTACCGGGTTGGTAACAATTTTCTTTTAACGGCAATAAACAATCCGTCAGCGACAGGCCCGGATCTAATTGGGATAAGTTTTCCGCGATACCAGCTTTGACAATCAGGGCTGTCCAATAATGCGGGATTTGGATAAGGTCGGGCATTTCTTCGGTTGCCGGATCTTTTAGGGTAAATATACGCCGCCATAACACATTGCGCGTAAACACCCGCACAGTTAAATCCACCGAAGGATATTCCTGCTTAAAGAGCGCTACAAGTGTAGCGTAATCTTCCATTGTTTTGGCACCCGAATCGGGCATTACCCACAAAATCATACCAACTCCTTACTTCCCCCAATTACGTACTTTCATATTTGGGTCAATGTTTATATTGGCCTGCACCGGCTGACCCGTTTTCTCTGCGTATTGTAACTTTTTATAGGCGCAAAGTGCAATCATAGCGGCATTGTCCGACGATAATTTCCGCTCCACAAATTGTACGGCAACCCCTTGGGCCGCACCGCGTTCTTGCATCTGTTGACGCAAAAAAGCATTGGCCGCTACTCCGCCGCCCACAGCCACTTGGTTTACTTTATATTTTTGGGCGGCCAGTAACGTCTTGGTAACTAAGGTGTCCACCATCGCCGCCTCAAAACTGGCACACACATCCGGCACGCTTACTGTTTTATGGTCGCGCAGGTAATAACTGACGGCTGTTTTAATACCGCTAAATGAAAATTCCCACGTGCCGGGTAACAGCGGACGCGGGAAGTTAATTGCATCCCGCCGGCCAAGTAAAGCTTGTTTGGAAACTTGCGGCCCGCCCGGATAGGCAAGCCCCAACAGTTTAGCCACTTTATCAAACGCTTCTCCGGCGGCGTCGTCACGCGTGCGGCCCAATACTTTGTAGTTTCCGTATCCTTTTACATACCATAGTTCGGTATGCCCGCCGGAAACCACCAGTGCAACGAGCGGAAATTGAAGCCGCTCTTTAGCTTGCGAGCCTTCAAAATCGCACGCAAACAAGTGCCCTTCCAAATGATTTACCCCGATAAGCGGCACTTGCTTAAATTGTGCGAGTGTTTCCGCAGCCACACGTCCCACCATGAGTCCGCCGGGCAGCCCGGGACCGCTGGCAAAAGCTACGTAATCAAGCGGACGGTCCCCCAATGCCTCGGCAATCACCGTAGCAATTTTAGCCGCATGCGCACGGCTGGCCAGTTCAGGCACCACCCCATGATACTTTTTATGTTCTTCTATTTGAGAATAAATTACATTACTGACCAATTTCTTTCCACCCACTAGCAGTGCGGCAGAAGTTTCATCACACGTAGACTCTATTCCCAAAATAGCTAACTCTTTTTTCATGATTATTTATCGGCTTCCACTATTTCCGGTTCTGTTTCGTTTTCGGTTTTATCCGTTTTTTCAGCTTTGCGCTTAGCTGCCTCTTGTTGGCTTTGCGCTTTGGCATCTTCTAATTTTTCTTTACCGGTTAAAATAGCTACCGCCTTATCCAATACCGGGTCTTTGGCTTTAAATTCAATGACCGGGTCCGGTTGGCCGGGGATATAAACCACATCGCGGTACGGAGCAAATACTTCCACTTCGTCTTTGGCTTTAACCACTACTTCAACATCCGGGAAAATACCGCCTTCTTCCGCTTTTTCTTTGTTGCGATAGTCGCGTTGAATAAGACGACCTAGCGGGGTATAGTATCGGGCAATCGTCAAGCGCAATCCCGCCCCACCGGCAAGCGGCATCACTTGCTGTACGCTGGCCTTACCAAACGTCCGTTGTCCTACCACAAATGCGCGTGCATGGTCTTGCAAAGCTCCGGCTACAATTTCGCTGGCACTGGCCGAACCTTGATTGACAAGTACCGCCATCGGAATTTCGGTATAAGCCCCTTGTTTGTGCGTCTTGAACTCCTGGTAGTACTCTTGCTTGCGGCCTTTCGTGTAAACGATCATTTTATCATCCGGCAAAAACAATCCGGCAATATCCACCGCTCCGGTTAAAAGGCCTCCCGGGTTGAAACGCAAATCTAACACGAGGGACTTCATCCCTTCCTTTTGTAGTTTAGTTAAAGCTTTTTGTACTTCCTCGGTACTGTGGCCCGAAAAATCTACCATGTATAAATACCCTACTTTCTGCGGTAACATACGGTAGTAAACTACTTCCGGCACAATCCGTTCGCGTTTTAAAGGATACTCTTTCTTTTGGTCGTATTTTCCGGTTTTTTTATTTTTCCGGCTGATAAGCAGTTTCACTTTACTGCCTACCGGCCCACGCATAATTTCTACCGCTTCATCCAGGTCCATCTTAGAGATATCTTTATCGTCTACGGCCACGATGCGGTCTCCCGGCATAATACCGGCTTTGTAAGCGGGAGTGCCGGGCATGGGAGTAACAACCGTCACAAAATCATCTTTTTTTTGCAAGCGGATACCTAAGCCGCCAAATTCGCCCCGGGTATCATTTTTAAGATTTTTGTAGTCTTTAGGGTCTAAGTATTGGGAAAAATCGTCCAGTTCGCTTACCACCCCACGAATAGCGCCGGTAACTAATTTTTGCGTATCGGTTTTTTCTACATAATTTTCTTTTACATATTCCATCACATCTATGAGCACTCGCAGTTGTTTTAGGCTACGGTCAACCGCCCCGTAGGCGTAGGGAAAAAGTGTTCCCACAAAAAACACAGCCGCCGCTAAAACGGCATATCGGTTTAACTTTTTATTTTTCATAAGACCTCGTTATTTCAACCAATGTTGCGGATCTACCGCCGCAGTACCTTGGCGAATTTCAAAATAAACAGCATTTTGGCCCGTACCGGAAGACGCTTGCGTATCTTGTCCGGCCGTACCAATTACACCTTGTAGGGCGAGTTTGTCCCCCACCGCTACTTTAATTTCTTTTAGAAAACCGTAAATCGTAAAAAATCCTTTTGTGTGATCCACAATCACAACATTGCCGTAAGATCTAAACGGCCCGGCGTAAATCACGCTCCCCTCCGCCACTGCGTGAACAGGTTCGCCGGACTTGGCAGAAATTTTTATCCCGTCGCGGAAAATCCACGTATTTAAATCGGCGCGGTATTCTTTGCCGAACTTACTAAGCACCGTCCCGTTGACCGGCCACGGCAAGCTGTGCGGATCGGCGTGGATTTGCGGACCGCTTGCCGGCTTGGAAGCGGCCGTTCCCGTCTTCTTAACTGCCGCCTTACGCTTACGCTCAAAAGAGGCCAACAAATCATTTAACTCGGCCGCCGATTTATTGAGTTCGTTTATTTCTTTGCGCACCGCGGCGGCTTTGCGCTGAGTGGTATCCAAATCTTTTTTCTTTTTGTTAAATGATTTGGAAATTACCAACTGTTCCTCTTCAATACGCGAGCTTTGTGCCAACAACTTTTTGTTACGCTCCTCAAATGTATGGATACGCGCTTTGGCCTCTTGATTGGCTTTTTCAAGAGCTGCCGTAAAAGCAATTTTATGGGTAAGCATACGGTCCATAAAAATATCCTGCTCTAAGCTGTATTCCCCCGGGCAGTACGGGCAATCCGGCGTAAAATAATAGGCTTCCA
>JAGCMD010000058.1 GCA_017646765.1 Elusimicrobiaceae bacterium
CGATATGACGATCCCGACCGCTAAAAAGGAAATGATCAAAAAAGCCAAAGCCGAAGTGGCCAAAATTCAGGCCCAGGCCGAGGCCGGTATCATTACCGAAGGTGAACGTTATAACAAAGTTATCGATATCTGGACCCGCGTAACGGACGACGTGGCCAACGAACTCTTCAAAGAAATGAAAAAATTTGAAGAAGCCAAATTTGACCCTACCAACAAAGAACACAGCGGCCAACGCTTTAACTCCGTCTATTTAATGGCGGACTCCGGCGCCCGCGGTTCGCGCCAGCAGGTACGCCAGCTGGCCGGTATGCGCGGTCTAATGGCTAAACCGCAGAAGAAACTGACCGGCGGTCAGGGCGAAATTATTGAAAACCCGATTACCGCTAACTTCCGCGAGGGTTTGTCGGTGTTGGAATACTTCATTTCCACGCACGGCGGACGTAAAGGTCTTTCCGATACCGCTTTGAAAACCGCCGACGCGGGTTACTTAACCCGCCGCTTGGTGGACGTGGCGCACAACGTAGTCATCACGCAAGAAGACTGCGGTACGCATAACGGTATCGTGGTAAAATCTTTGATGAGCGGTGAAGAAATGGTGGAGCCGTTAGATGAACGTATTTTAGGACGTACATCTTTGGAAGACGTGGTCGTTAAAGTGAAAAAAGCCGACGGTTCTGAAGAAGAAAAAACCATCATTAAAGAAGGCGATTTAATCACCTTGGAACAAAGCAAACAGGTCAAAAAATACGGTGTAGAATCTGTACGTATCCGCTCCGTACTAACCTGCGAAGCGCCCTATGGCGTGTGCGCCAAATGCTACGGTTTATCTTTGGCGACGTCTGCCAAGAGCAACCCCGGGGACTCGGTTGGTATTATTGCCGCTCAGTCCATCGGCGAACCGGGTACGCAGCTCACGTTGCGTACGTTCCACATCGGTGGTACGGCCTCGCGCGTGCTGTCCCGCAGCCAAGCGGTGGCCGAAATTGACGGCAAGGTAACTTTCAAGGATGTTAAAGTTATTACCAACCGCTACGATAACAAGATTTGTATCTCCCGCAACGGCTCTATCTTTGTAACCGCCGGAAATGGTACAATAAAAGAATACAAGATTCAGTACGGTGCCTCTCTCTATGTAAAAGATAAAGAGACCGTCAAAAAGGGCTCGCTCTTAGCGGAGTGGGACCCGCACTCTATCCCTGTGCTGGCCGAAGTGACTGGCAAAGTACGTCTGACAGACGTGGTGGAAGGTATCACCTTGCAGGAAGAGCGCAACAAAGTAACGGGTGTAATTGAGCGTAAGATTACCGCCAGCCGCATGGGCAAGAAAAACCCGCGTATCAGCATTGAAGGCAAAGAGAAGAAAATTAACTTCCCGCTGCCGATTGATACAATCCTGATGGTGGAAAACGGTGAAGAGGTGGAACCCGGAGACGTGCTCGCTAAAATCGGGCGCGAAGCCGGCGGTACCAAAGATATTACCGGTGGTTTACCCCGTATTGCGGAATTGTTTGAAGCCAGAAGACCGAAAAACCCGGCTATTATTTCCGAGTTTGAAGGTATTGTCAGCTTAGAAACATCGCCCAAAGGTTTGATTGAAGTGGTCGTGCGGAACGAAGAGACCAACCAGGTCAAGCAGTACAGTATTCCGCAAGGCAAACACTTGGTAGTATATGAAGGCGACCATGTCGGCGTAGGCGAAGCCTTAACCGACGGCGCCATTGACCCTCACGACGTGCTGCGCGTGAAGGGCGAAAAAGAAGCACAAGAGTTCCTGTTAAACGCCATCCAAGAAGTGTACCGCTTGCAGGGCGTAACGATCAACGACAGACATATTGAGGTTATTGTCCGTCAGATGTTAGGGAACGTAAAAATTCTGGACGCTGGGGATACCCACTTCCTAAAAGGCGAAGTTTTAAGCCGTGCCAGCTGGTTGCGTGAAAACGCAAAAATGAAAGCCGCCGGCAAACGCATGGCTGAAGCCGAAACAATCCTTTTAGGTATCAGTAAGGCCTCTTTAGCTTCCGAATCATTTATATCTGCGGCTTCGTTCCAAGAAACCACCAAGGTTTTGACGGACGCCGCGATTACCGGCCAGGTAGATGAACTTGCTGGTCTAAAAGAAAACGTCATTGTAGGCCATTTGATACCGGCGGGAACAGGTATTTCTGCCCGTCAAATTGCCCACGAATTTGAACAAAAACGCAAAGAAACAAAATAGGAGAGAAGTAATGCCAACAGTAAATCAATTAGTGAAATACGGACGGGCAAAAGAGTCCAACCGGACTAAATCCCCGGCGTTGCAATCCTGCCCCCAACGGCGTGGCGTTTGCACCCGTGTTTATACCACGACCCCTAAAAAACCGAACTCGGCTTTACGGAAGGTCGCCCGTGTCAAATTGACTTCCAAAATGGAAGTAACCGCTTACATCCCGGGTGTAGGCCACAACTTGCAGGAACACTCCATCGTGCTCGTGCGCGGTGGCCGTGTGAAAGACTTGCCGGGTGTGCGCTATCACATCATTCGCGGTGCGCTTGATGCGTCGGGCGTAGAAAACAGAAAACAAGGCCGCTCGCTTTATGGCGTAAAACGCCCCAAAGCCGGTAAATAATTTTTAGGAGTGAAAAAAAGAATATGCCGAGAAAAGGTTTAAGACCCAGAGACAGAAGACCGCAACCCGCGCCGGATTATAAATACAATTCCGTGCTCGTGGCCCGGTTTATTAACAAATTAAATTTTGAAGGTAAAACTTCTACTGCCGAGCGCATTTTAGATGACGCTATGGCTATCATTGCGGAAAAAACGAAAGAAAATGCAATTGACGTATTTACCAAATGCATTGAAAACGTCCGCCCGCTCGTGGAAGTAAAAGCCCGCCGCGTAGGTGGTGCGAACTATCAAGTTCCCACCGAAGTAAAACCTTTACGCAGCACCTCTTTGGCGATGCGCTGGTTGATTGGCGCCGCCCAAAGCCGCAAAGGCCGCCCGATGGCTGAAAAATTAGCCGAAGAAATTATCTTGGGCGCCAAGAAAGAAGGCACCGCGTTCAAAAAACGCGAAGACGTGCATAAAATGGCCGAAGCCAACCGTGCTTTTGCCCATTTCAAATGGTAAGCGGGAAATAAGATATGGCTGAATTTAAAACCTATCCGTTAGAGAAAATCAGAAATATCGGTATTATTGCGCACATTGATGCGGGTAAGACCACCACTTCCGAACGTATTTTGTATTACACCGGAAAAGTGCACAAAATCGGTGAAACGCACGATGGTGCGTCCGTAACCGACTGGATGGAACAAGAACGCGAAAGAGGTATCACGATTACCTCCGCGGCCATCTACTGCGTATGGAAAGATTGCCAACTCAACATTATTGACACTCCCGGCCACGTGGACTTTACGGCCGAAGTGGAACGTTCTTTGCGTGTGTTGGACGGTGCCGTGTGCTGTTTTGACGGCGTGCAGGGTGTAGAACCCCAATCTGAAACCGTATGGCGTCAAGCGGATAAATACCACGTTCCGCGTATTGCTTACATTAACAAAATGGACCGCATCGGTGCGGACTTTATCCGCTCTGCCAACTCCATTAAAGAAAAACTGGGCGGTAACGCCTGCCCGATTCAATTGCCTATTGGCGCGGAAGACAAATTTGTTGGCGTAGTTGACCTCGTCAAAATGAAAGGAATCGTCTGGGACGGCGACCACAACGGTGCGACGTTCACTGAAGGCGATATCCCGGCAGACCTCGTTGAATTGGCTAACAAATACCGAACGGAAATGATTGAAAAACTCGCCGATTTTGACGAAGCCATTATGGAACGCTACTTAAACGGCGAAACCAATTTTACCGAAGCTGAAATTAAAAAAGCGATTCGCCGCGGTACGTTAACAGGTAAATTCTTCCCGGTGATCTGCGGTTCTTCGTACAAAAACAAAGGGGTACAACCTTTGTTAGACTGCGTAAACGATTATCTACCCTCTCCTGTAGATGTCCCCGCCGTCAAAGGTACGAACCCGAACACGGGCGAAGAAGTTTTCCGCAAACCGTCTAACAGCGAGCCGTTCTGCGGACTCATCTTTAAAGTACAAACCGACCCGTTCGTGGGTAAACTCAGTTTCTTCCGCATTTATTCCGGTACGATTAAAGCCGGGGATGCCGTATACTTCCCGGGTAAAAACGCCACCGAACGCTTTGGCCGTATGATGCGTATGATGGCCGATAAACGCGAAGAAGTAAAGGAACTTTCCGCCGGGGAAATTGCCGCTACGGTGGCTATTAAAAACTCCCGCGTAGGTCAAACGATCTGCTCGCCGGATGCCCCGATTGTGCTAGAAAGCATTACCTTCCCGGAACCGGTAATTTCTATTGCCGTAGAGCCGAAATCTAAAGCCGACGAAGAAAAAATGTCCAATGCCTTGGCGCGCTTAGCCGAAGAAGACCAAACCTTCCGCGTGCGCACTGATGAAGAAACCGCCCAAACCGTTATCAGCGGTATGGGTGAACTTCACTTGGACATTATTGTGGACCGCATGAAACGCGAGTTCAACGTACAAGCCAACGTCGGTGCGCCGCAAGTGGCCTACCGCGAAACCATCACTAAGACGGTGGAACAAGAAACCAAATTCGTTCGCCAATCCGGTGGTCGCGGTCAATACGGGCACGTGTTCTTGCGCTTAGAGCCGCAGGAAAAAGGCAAAGGGTTTGAATTTGTCAACGAAATCACCCAAGGCCGCATTCCGAAAGAATATATCCCGGCTATTGAAAAAGGTTGCCGCGAAGCATTGGACTCCGGTGCTATGGCGGGTTACCCCTTAGTGGATATTAAAGTAGCCGTATTTGACGGTTCGTTCCACGAGGTGGACTCCTCCGAAATGGCGTTCAAAATCGCCGCTTCTATGGCGTTGAAAGACGGGGCCAAAAAAGCCGCGCCTGTCATTTTGGAACCGATTATGAAAGTGGAAGTCGTCGCGCCGGAAGCCAACCTCGGGGATATCATCGGGGATTTGAGCAGCCGCCGCGGTCAAATCGGCGAAATGGGTGTGCGCGGAAACGTGCGCTACGTACGCGCCGAAGTGCCGCTTGCCGAAATGTTCGGTTACGCTACGAACGTACGCTCCTTGTCTCAAGGCCGTGCGTCGTTTACGATGGAACCGAGCCACTACGCCGAAGTACCGGCCAACGTCGCCAAAGCGATTATTGAAAAACGCTCGGCTGACAAGGCTGCCGTTGCTGCCGCGTAATATAAAGATTACAATAAAACCCCCGCTTACTTGAGCGGGGGTTTTTGTTGTAAAACGACGGTTGTTATGTTGCGCTTTTTGCCGGCAACAATTTCTCAAATTTAAGTCCTTGCCCGCCGACTTTCGCTTGCGTACTTGCCGCACTTCGTGCGGTCCGGCAGACGTACGCCACGCTCAACTTGCGGCGTACAATCTTCTTAAATTTGAAAAATCAGCCTACTATCAGTTTTTTCGGTGTTTGAAATTTTACTGCAAGCGGGTCTATTTTATGGGTGGGACGATCTATACTACCCTAAAAGTTGTTTCTTTTTGGCGTCAAATTCTTCGCGGGTGATTAGACCTTGTTTGTAAAGGTCGGCCAGTTGCGTTAGTTTATCAATATCGCGGGCTTCTTGGTCCTTTCCGCCGACAAACTCCCTTTCCTGTGCACGGCGAGTTTCCATTTCGGCTTTTGTCGGCCATACATAGGCCATAATTAAGGCCACTAGCCAACTAATACCAAAAAGAAACAGACTTGTGATACATAACACAATAATAACATTGATGATATTTTCTTCCAACTGGCGCTTTTTGGCTACGTTAATCGGCCACAGGAACAACAAAATAACACAAATTAACCCCAATAATAACAACAATAGACCTAATACCACGCTCATAATAAACTCCTTATTCCCACCCTTGACGGATAATTTCTCGCGTTTTAGTATCGTATGTTACGTTATATAAACGCGGGATCCAACTTTCCGGTTGGATAGAAAGTTCAATATAGCGCGCTTGAGGGAGAAAATCGGCAATTGCCTCGCGAGGAAATCTATATGCAATACGATTATCACTCCATATGGTGTTCCCTTTCTCGTTTACCAATGCAACGCTGGCCACGCTGGCGTCAACATTTAAGTCCAAAATTTTCTCGTTCCCGAGTATAAGCGGGAAGGTGGCTTTCCCGTTATTATGATAGGCCCGTACCAAGGTGTTTAAGAATTGGGCGTGAGTAACAAAGCCGATATCTTCATCTTTCATTTCCTGTGAAGCGGAACGGGGGAAGATTTGCGGGGCCAAATAGTATTTAGTAGTCCTTATTCCAACCACTTCCCCTTCCGGGTTTAGAACCGGGCCGCCCCACATACCGGGCCAGTTGCTTGGGCCGTTTTCCAAAGACACCCGTAAAGAGAGCGCGGAAAAACCTCTGTGTTTGTGATTAGCAAATGTTAATTTGCCCCCATCAAACCCGATAGAACGTAACGGAGCGTTCAGAGCCGGCATTTGGTCGGAGAGTTTAAGCGGAAAAAGAAATCTCTCGGCTTCCGGAGCAAATTTTACAAGTGCCATATCAAACATAGCGGGTGAAGATGTTTGAACGACGGTAGCCGGGATGTCTACTTCGTGTCCGCTTACTTTAATGCGCGCGGTAAAATTTTTAATTTCTTCCTTTTCCCGCCAAACAGTTTCTTTAGAGATTGCGGATTGCGCGGCAATGGCACCAAAAATTTCTTCCTTTCCCTCGTAAGTGGTCTTAAAAACAAACCCGGCGAAGTCAGATCCTATGTGGCCAGGTTGGCGGCCCCAAAAAACACTGCTTTGAAATTTGTTAGTCTCAAACACTTTTTGAGACAATTGCGAGCAGTGATCAATCAATTGCGAGCGGCGAGCCCCTTTTTCTATGGCGGCAGTAATTTTTTCAAAAGCGGACATCGCTTTAAAAACTCTGCCGGGCGTTTGGGCGTTAGCGGGTAACGCCGCAAGTAACCCCATTACAAAAAGTAGGGGTAAAATGGATTTATAATTTTTGGACATAATTTTATTTTATCATTTTCCCCCATTTTAAGCGGGGGAAAACGGGAATTTTACCGGAAAATTGGCAAGAACTTGTTCCCCCAGCCGTGGCGAATTACCTTCTTTTCCTTCCAATCGTATAGCACGGAATATTCTTCGTAAGGGTCCGTCTGTAATAGCGCGCGGCCATTCCAAAAGACGCGGCCGATTCGCAGGTAAATATAGCGGGTTTGCGGTAATTGCGCCATAACGGCGTTGTAGGGAAATTTATAAATCATAACCCGGTCAAAAACCGAGTTTTGATGTTCGTCAAATAAGCGTATAGCGGAAACGTGCTCATCTACATTTAAGTCAAAAATTTTATGTTCCCCCAACTTAAGCGGGAAAGACGCTCTGGCAATATCACCGTGATAGGCATCTACTAACGTGCGCAAGTAAGAGGCCTTGGTGGCAAAGCCGATATCGGCGGCCGGGTTGCCTGCGGTAAATTTGTCTCCCGTGATTAGCCCTACCACTTTGCCTTCCCGTGTTAAAATTGGGCCGCCGCACATACCGGCCCGCTCAGTCCGCGCGTTATCTAACGAAACACGCAAAGAAGTCAGCGTATTTTGCTTATTGATATGTTTTAGAAAGGTTAATTTTTCATCCGCAAAACCTATAGACTGAAGGGAAGTGCCTATTTCCGGCTGTTTGGTGGTTAGGGTAAGTGGGGAAAGTAGTTTTTCATCTGCCGGGTTAAATTTTACAAGTGCCATATCCAACATATAAGGGGAAGACACCTGAACAATAGTGGCAGGGATATCTATTTCGCGGTTATCAGCCGTCACACGGGCCGTAAATTGCGGAAGAATTTTGCCGCCAAGAAATTCGGTAGGCATGGCGTGCGCGGCAATCGCGCCAAAAATTTCTTCTTTCCCTTGGTAAGTCGTTTTGAAAACAAAGCCGGATAGAGCGTGCGGGCTTGTTCCCCCGGTAGGTAAAACGCGAAAAACGCTTTTGGCCAAATCTGCTTGCGAGGTAATTTGGGCGCGCGCAGCGGCTTTTTCCACGGCGGAAGTTACGGCTTTTACAATTCTGCCGGGCGGTATATGTTGCTCGGCGTGAGAAGGCACTACGACTAACCCCATTACAAAAAGCAGGGGCAAAATAGATTTATAATTTATAAACATACCTTATTATACGGTTTTATATTTTGGGGGCGCAACGGTCAAAAGACCTATTTTACAGATGGGCCTTAATAACCTATAAGAGGGTGTATTCATGGATGATGCTGGAGGTGGCCTATTGGACCCGAAGGATTTTGTGTTATATGTTGCAACGAATTCTCGGATGATTTAAAAATCGCCCAAGCACTCAATGCTAATCCCCATGCTGTTAAGCGGAGGAATCCTATTGGGAGTATGAACATAAACAGTGATACTATCACTAGGCCCAAGGATTGAGGTCCTTCAGATGCGGCGGTAAATATAAAATAGCCGACAATGCACAAATCGGCGGCTATCATCAAAGCTGTTTCCCATAGCGCGCTTTTGCGGACTAAGGAAACAGTGGAAAGCGCCGCGGGGATACGATTTTTGTTAATATAGCACCCGAGCGCGCACCATAAACCCCAACACATCAAAAAAAGATGACAACCTACCCCTATGTAACAAACGTAGCGTACGGCAGTCAGGTTTATAATCATAAAAAACAAAAGCCCTAAAGTCATTAAAATATTTCCGATTACAAAACGCATGTACGCACTTTCGCGTTGTTTGTGCTGGGGGACGCCGCTTGTTGATCGATTATCAGTTTTTTCAAATAGATTGATGGGCCCGTAAGATGTTGGAATTAAACGCATGCCTGCTCCTCGTATATAGTTTGTTTTAACATTATTTTAACAAATCTGCAATTTCCATAAAATTTTTCTCTTGCGCCAGGTCGGCGGCGGTTTTGCCTTCATTATTTTTAAGAGTTGTATCAAGCCCCGGTTGTTCTAACAAAAGTTTGACGATTTCGGTTTGTCCGTTTAAGGCCGCCACGTGCAAGGGCGTGTTGCCGTTTTGGGCGTAGGCGGTGTTAAGGTGTTCCGGGTGTTCTTCCAAAGCGGCACATAGCTTTATTGCGGAACCGTCAAGCACTGCTTGTAACACCGGCGTAATATGATGAATTTGAATTTCCAATTCCTGCTTTTGGGGTTGATGAAAAGCAGAGAGAGGAAATGCCATAGATTCATCAAAATCATCAATAATAGTGCCCTTTGGGTAAGGGAGAAATTTGTCCGATAACACAGCTACAGCAATCAAACTGAAAAAACCAACAAAAGCCAGACAAATTGATATTTTCCCGGGGAAATGAAAGACAATGAGAAAAAGCGGTTGAGGAAACGAAAACAGAAATAGCCACCACCAAACGTTTGCCCAGATGGTGCGCCTGTGGATGGCGGCAATGCTGTTTGTAAGCAGCCGGTATGACGCCCAAAACCCAACACCTATTATGACAAGGAACGCAATTAAAAAGAAGATTTCGTGTTCGGTTTTTGTGGGGGCACGCCAAAATAGCGCACAGCAATAAACGGCTCCCAACGTGAGCTGATAAATTATCCAAGCAGGATGAGCAGGTAGTCCTGTAGACATACTTTTCCCCTATTTACAATTTTCCTTTTTTATTATACAATATCTTATCAGGATTTTAGTGCATTAGCCGTTTGATGCGCAAGGGTGAAAACGCTTAAAAACTGCGTGCACAAAGCCCGCTAATTTGGTATAATAAAATGTACGTAAATTAGCAGGAAGGCAAAAAATTCCTAACCGGCCCGACGGAGAACGCGGACCGGAAAGGGGTTTTCTGCCGATAAATTATTTGTAGAAATTTTGTATAAAAATACTGAAGGAAAAATTAAAATGGCAGAAAAAACAGCAAAAAAAGCCAATAACATTGGCCAAGAAAGAATCCGCATTAAATTGCGTTCTTATGACCATCGCATGCTGGACGCCTCTGTTGCGCGTATCGTAGAAACCGCGCAAAAAACCGGCGCCATTGTGGCGGGTCCTGTTTTGTTACCGGTCCGGATTAAGAAGTACACCGTGCTTCGCTCTCCCCATACCGATAAAAAGAGCAGAGAACAATTTGAAATGCGCATTCATAAACGCTTAATTGACTTAAAAAGCCCCACCTCTAAAACCGTGGACGAACTAATGAAATTAGACTTGCCCGCCGGTGTAGATGTGGCCATTAAAAGTAACTAATAGGAACTGACAAGAACTATGACAGAAGAAATGAATAAGGCTGCTGGTGCCCAAGAGGCAACGCCCGTTGCTGAACCGGCCAAAGCAGAAACTGTCAAAGAGGCTCCCGAAACTTTCCGCTTTGTAATCGGCGAAAAAATCGGCATGACACAACTCTTTGATGAAAAAGGCAATCTGCATGGTGTATCCGTTGTAAAAGCGGGCCCGTGCAAGGTTGTGCGTGTCAGAACCCAAGAAAAAGACGGATACAACGCCGTTTGCGTGGGTTTTGGCGAAGTGAAGGAAAGCAAACTGAACAAACCCGAACTCGGGTATTTCAAAAAAGCCAATGTGGCCCCGGTCAAACACATGAAGGAATGCCGTGTTGCCGATGTGGCCGGCTTTGAAATCGGTCAAGTCATTTCACTTGAAAAAATCTTTAAACCCGGCGACTATGTGGACGTACAGGGCCAAATTAAAGGGCACGGCTTTGCCGGCGCGATGAAACGCCACGGCTTTGCGGGCCAACCGGATTCGCACGGTCAATCGGACCGCTCGCGTGCTCCGGGGTCTTTGGGCTCCCGCCGCTCTTTAGGTAAAGTTTTGTCCGGCCAACGCATGGCGGGCCATTACGGCACCACCACCCATACGGTAGCCAAAATTGAAGTTATTAAGGTAGATAACGAAAACGGACTTTTATTCTTAAAAGGTTCCGTCCCGGGAGCCAAGGGCTCTATCGTTTCCGTCTTAGAAACTTCCAAATACAAAAAACACTATGTGGCACCTCAGCAGACCAAGATTTCTGCTTCCAAGGTTGCTAACAAGAAGTAAGGACTTTGACCATGGAAACTAAAGTTTTAGATATCAAAGGTAAAGAGAAAGGGACCTGCATTTTGCCCGATAGTTTGTTCGGTGTAAAACCCAATCCTACTTTCTTACACGAAGTCGTCACCGCTTTTTTGGCCAACCAAAGACGCGGCACCGCGGATACCAAAACCCGCGCCGAAGTTTCCGGTACCGGTAAAAAACCGTGGAAACAGAAAGGCACCGGCCGCGCCCGTCAGGGTTCTTTGCGTGCCGTGCAATTCCGCCACGGCGGTATCGCTTTCGGGCCGACTCCGCACTCCTACCGCCAATACTTGCCCGTTGCCAAACGCCGCGCGGCGTTAGCGATGGCCTTGTCTGCCAAAATGGCGGAAGGGAATGTGGTGGTATTAGATTCTTTGAAACTCAAAGAACCCAAAACCAACGCTTTTGCCCAAGTGATGAAGGTATTATCCGCCGGGCGCAAACCGTTGGTTATGGACAGTTTTGCAGATGAAAACGCCGCTTTGGCCAGCCGCAACATTGCCGGCTTAACCCGCTTGATGCCGCAAGATGCCAATGCGTACGTCGTGCTCAACAGCACCAAAGTCATCTTGACGCAAGATGCGGTAGAAAAACTCTGCAATACGTTTGTTAAGGAGGCCAAATAATGACCACCTATACTACCATTAAAAAACCGCTTTTAACGGAAAAAAGCCTTATTGAACGCGACACGCACAACCGCTATGGGTTTATCGTAGCCGCTAACGCGTCCAAAGGCGAAATCAAAACCGCGGTGGAAACGATCTTTAACGTAACCGTTACTAAGATCAACACGATTTCCGTCACGGGTAAGACCCATCGTATGGGTCGCTTTGAAGGTAAACGCCCCGATTACAAAAAGGCGTTCGTTACCTTGAAAGAAGGCGATAAAATTGAAATGGTGGAAGCCGCTTCAAAGTAGAATAAGGAGAACTACTAACTATGCCTATTAAATCATTTAGACCTTATACTCCTTCCCGCCGCACGATCACGGTGTCGGATTATTCCGATATTACCAAGACCACGCCCGAGAAGCGCTTAACGAAAGGTCTTCGCAAAACCGGCGGAAGAAATAACACCGGTATGATCATGGTCCGCCATATTGGCGGCGGGCACAGACGTGCCTATAGACAAATTGATTTCAAGCGCGAAAAATACGGTGTGCCGGCCAAAGTCGTATCTATTGAATACGATCCGAACCGCAGTGCGCGTATTTGCTTGTTAAACTATGCCGACGGCGATAAGAGATACATCTTGCATCCGCTCGGCGTACAGGTGGGCGATGTATTGATGTCCGGTCCGACCGCAGATATTAAAGTGGGTAACTGCCTTGCACTTAAAAATATTCCTGAAGGTACTTTTATCCACGCGATTGAGCTTAAAGTCGGTAAAGGTGCGCAACTTGCGCGCAGTGCCGGCAGCCAAGCACAACTTATGGCTAAAGAATCGGACTATGCCCATATCAAAATGCCGTCCGGCGAAATCCGCTTAGTACCCAGCGATTGCTGTGCGACTATCGGTCAAGTAGGTAATATTGACCACGGTAATATCGTCATCGGCAACGCGGGCCGCAACCGCCACCGTGGGGAACGCCCCACCGTACGCGGTAGCGCCATGAACGCGGTAGATCACCCGATGGGTGGCGGCCGCGGTCACGGTAAAGGCGGAAACATTCCGCGCTCTCCGTGGAACCAACAAACCCGCGGTTTGAAGACGCGCTCCACCAAGAAGGCGTTTGGTTGGATGATCGTCAGTGACAGAAGAAAAAACAAGGTTAAATAATTATGGGAAGATCAACTAAAAAAGGTCCGTTTGTGGATTTAAACCTGTTGGAAAAAGTTCAGAAAATGAACGAAACCAACGAAAAGACACCTATCAAGACGTGGGCAAGAGCCTGCACGATTGTACCGGAATTTGTAGGACATACATTTTTGGTACATAATGGCCGCAAGTTTCTTCCCATTTACGTTTCCGAACGTATGGTAGGATACAAACTCGGTGAATTTTCGTTCACGCGTTTGTTCAAAGGTCACGGTGGTATGACGAAAGACTCCACCGCCTTAAAATAAGAGTTGAGGATTTGATATGGAAGCTTGTGCAAAAGCAAAATTTCAACGCTTTGGTAGCCGCAAGGTGAACTTAGTGCTTGACCAAATCCGCGGTAAAAACGTAAAGGCGGCGGAAGATGTACTTCCTTTCGTAGCCAAACGCACGGCGGATTTAGTGGCCAAGACGCTTCACAGTGCTGCTGCTAACTTAGAAGTAAAAGCCGGCAAAAAGCTGGATTTTAGCAAAGTGTTTATTAAAGAAGCCTTTGCCAATTTGGGCCCCAGCGGCCACTTGAAAAGAGTGCAGCCCGGCCCGCAAGGCCGCGCCATGCCCTATAAAAAGAGCATGTGCCACTTAACGGTTATCGTAACCGACGAAAAAAAGGGAGGTCGCTAAGTTATGGGACATAAGATTCACCCCCGGTCAATTCGCTTAGGTTATATTCAAGATTGGCGTTCCAGATGGTTCGCTCCCAAGAATATGCCGGCCTTGATCAAAGAAGATTTTGAAATCCGCAAAATCGTTGAAAACAAATTCACCATGGCTGCTATCAGCTACGTGGGCATTGAAAGAGCCGGCGCGTTCTTGCGCGTAAACATCCACACGGCCCGCCCCGGCGTGGTTATCGGTAAAAAAGGTGCCGATATTGAAGCCTTGCGCAAAGAGTTGGAAGCCTATACCGGCAGCAAAACCTTTGTAAACGTGGTGGAAATTAAAAATCCGGAAACCGATGCCCAATTAGTAGCGCAAAATATCGCTATGCAACTTGAAAAACGCGCCCACTACGGTGCCGCTATCAAGAAAGCGATTGAAAAAGCGTTATCCGGCAAAGCGCTGGGTATCAAAATTATGGTATCCGGCCGTTTAGGCGGTGCGGAAATTGCCCGCACGGAATGGAAACGTGAAGGCCGCGTACCGCTTCACACGTTGTGCGCCGATATTGATTACGGTTTTACCGAAGCTAATACAATCAGCGGTAAAATCGGCATCAAAGTCTGGATTTTCAAGAGAACTCACTTCGCCAAATCTCCTAAAGAGATTATGAACGAACTCAAGAAACACCGCGACATGGAAACCGCCGCTACGGAAGGCGTCACCGAAGAAGTGACCCCGGCCGTGGAAGCGAAATAAGAGGAATTTGACTTATGTTGATGCCTAAAAGAGTTAAATACCGCAAACCCTTCAGCGCCCCGCGCATTAAAGGAAACGCTAAACGCGGAACGGAAGTGGTCTTCGGCGAATATGGCTTAAAAGCCCTGGAACCCAAATGGATTACCGCCCGCCAAATTGAAGCGGCCCGTGTAACCCTGTCCCGCTTTATCAAAAAGAAAGGCAAATTGTGGATTCGCATTTTCCCGGATAAAGCCATCACCAAACACCCGGCCGAAACCCGTATGGGTAAAGGTAAAGGGGCGCCCGAATACTGGGCTGCCGTAGTCAAACCGGGCCGGATTTTGTTTGAATTGGAAGGGGCTTCTGAAGAAGATACCAAGCGTGCTATGCGCTTAGCGTCCGACAAACTGCCCATCAAAACCAAACTAGTAACGAGAAGGTAGTTTTATGAAGACGAACGAAAAAGAAGCTTTAAAGAATAAAACCTTGGCAGAGCTCAACGAAGCGCTCGCCAAAGCCCAAGAAAAGAAATTTAACCTTCTTTTCAAACACAGCACGACGCCCATTGCTAACCCGATGGAGATCCGCGCTGTAAGACGCGAAATTGCTCTTTTGCAAACGCTGATCAACCAAAAGAAAGAGCAAAAATAGAGGTTTAGACCATGGAAAACCAAGAAATTCGTGGCAAAAGAAAAGTGCTGACCGGCGTTGTCGTGTCCGATAAAATGGACAAAACCCGCACTGTATCCGTAGAACGGTTAGTGCATGACGAACGCTATGGCAAAACGCTCAAAAGAGCGGCCAAATTCCACGCGCACGACGAAGCGAACGAAAGCAAAATCGGCGACAAAGTGGAAATTATGAGCACCCGTCCCGTTTCTAAAACGACGAAATGGCGTGTTTCCAAGATTGTGGAAAAAGCCAGAGCTTAGTTTGTAAAAACTGGAGTTAAATAAAGTATGATTCAATTAAGAAGCATAGTCAATGTGGCCGACAATTCCGGCGCCCGTAAAGTGCAATGCTTTAAGGTGCGCGGCGGTCACCACCGGGATATCGCAACTTTGGGAGATGTAATTATGTGCTCCGTCAGAGATGCGATCCCTACTTCTGCCATTAAAAAAGGCGACGTCGTCCGTGCGGTCGTAGTGCGCGTGGCGCGTGAAAAAAGAAGAAAAGACGGTTCGTACATTCGTTTTGATGACAACGCCGTTTGCATCATCAACGATAATGGCGAACCCAAAGGTACCCGTGTATTCGGCCCTATTGCCAGAGAGTTACGCGAAAAGAATTTCTTAAAAATTATTTCGCTCGCTCCTGAGGTGGTATAGTATGATTATTAAGAAAAAAGATACCGTTTTAGTCTTGGCTGGTAAAGACAAAGGCAAGAAAGGCGAAGTGAAATCTGTTAACCCGACGAAGAATACCGTTGTAGTTACGGGTATCAACATGATTTCCAAACACGTAAAACCTGCCCAAAACAAGCAGGGCGGCATCATTAAGATGGAAGCGGCGTTGGATGCGTCTAACGTAGCGGTCATCTGTGCTAAATGCAAAAAAGCAATGACGCCCAAAATCAGCATTGCTGCCGACGGCACCAAAACGCGCGTCTGCCGCAAATGCAACGAGCCGATCATTTAATCTAGGTAAGTAACATGACTAAGAAAGAAACCAAAAACGTAACGAAGGCGCCCGAGGGTTATCAACCCCGGTTGCAAGCCCTTTACAAAGAAAAAGTGCTTCCGGCTTTGCTTAAAGACATGAACGTCAAAAGCCCGATGGCCGTACCGAGAATGACCAAAATCGTCATCAATATCGGTGTAAAAGATGCCCGCGAAGACATCAAAGCGTTGGAAACGGCTAAAGAAGACTTAACCGCCATCGCCGGTCAAGCAGCGCAAGTGCGCCGCGCCAAAAAATCCATCTCTAACTTCAAACTTAGAGAAGGTATGCCGATCGGCGTGCGTGTTACCTTACGCGGTGCTAAGATGTATGAGTTCATGGAACGCTTCATCTGCATTGCCTGCCCCCGCATCCGCGACTTTCAGGGCTTTAATGCCAGCTTTGATGGCAAAGGCAATTTGAACTTGGGGATTAAAGAACATTATATTTTCCCGGAAATTGACGTGGAAAAATCGCCCAAGGCTCACGGTATGAACATTACGTTCGTTACCACCGCCCAGAACGACCAAACCGGACGCATGCTCATGGATTACATGGGTTTACCGTTCCGCAAGGCGACGAAATAAGAGGAGCAAAAAACTTTATGGCTACTAAAGCATGGGTTGCAAAAATGGCGAAAGACCAAAAGTTCGCTGTGCGCTATCACAACCGCTGCCAAATCTGCGGACGTGCGCGCGGATATTATCGCGACTTCGGCCTCTGCCGTATCTGCCTGAGAAAAATGGCACACCAGGGTTTAATCCCGGGTCTTAGAAAATCAAGCTGGTAATTTACAGGAGGAAGTTTCGCTTTCGGGCCAACTCTTGAAAAAGAAAGTGGCTTGGGACGAAAACTTAAGTATATGGATCCAATTGCAGATTTCTTAACCAGAATAAGAAATGCCAACATGAAGAAAAAAGAAAAAGTGGATATCCCTTTTTCTAAAATCAAAACCGAAATTGCGCGTGTGCTCAAAGAAGAAGGATACATCGCCAATTTCAAGGCCGTTCATAATGAAACTAAAGGCGGCGTGGTACGGGTGTTTTTGAAATATACGCCTGAAAACGAATGCGTAATCCAAGGGTTGAAACGTATTTCCAAACCGGGTTCCCGCGTTTACAGTGCGTACAACAATATCCCGAAAGTCCGCGGTGCCTTTGGCGTGACAATTTTGTCCACTTCTAAAGGTATTATGACCGACGCCAAGGCCAAAGCCGAAAAAATCGGCGGCGAATTATTGTGCCAAGTTTGGTAAGGGGGGAATATGAGCAGAATCGGTAAAAAAGTAATTGCTATTCCCGCTAAAACCAAAGTGGAAATTAAAGAAAATGTCATCACCGCTACCGGTGCATTAGGCACGCTCTCTTACACCGTTCCGGCGGGCATTACCCCGGAACTGAAAGACGGCAATTTGACGTTCTCTATCCCGGAAAACCGGGTTAAAGAACTCAACGCCTTGCACGGTACCACCCGCGCCAATGTATTCAACATCATTGAAGGCGTAACCAACGGCTTTTCCAAAGTATTGGAAATCAACGGTTTAGGTTACCGCGCGAGCGTAGCGGGCAAAAAACTCAATTTGGAATTGGGTTTCTCGCACCCGGTCAATTTGGATATCCCCGAAGGTTTAACCGTCGTTGTGGATCCGAAATCCGGTGCCGTAACGGTTAAAGGAAGCGACAAATTTAAAGTCGGTGACTTTGCCGCCAAAATCAGAAGAATCAGACCTCCGGAGCCCTACAAAGGCAGTGGTATTAAATACCAAGGCGAACATATCGTCCGCAAAGCCGGTAAAACTGCGGCGGGAGGTAAATAATTATGGCCACTAAACAAGCAAGATATCAATTCCGCAAGGATCGCAGCCGCGCGCACCTACTCAAAAACGGTGCACACCGTCCGCGTCTTTCGGTATACAGAAGCTTAAAATATATCTACGCCCAAATTATTGACGACAATACCCATAGCACGTTAGTTTCTGCTACGACGTTGTCTAAAGAATTTGAAGGCAAATTTGAAGCGTCCGGCAAAAGCATTGAAGCGGCTAAAGCCCTCGGTGCTGTAATTGCTAAAAAAGCCTTGGAAAAAGGCATCAGCGAAGTGATGTTTGACCGCGGCGGACGCGTCTATCACGGCAGAATTAAGGCACTTGCCGACTCTGCCAGAGAAGCAGGATTGAAATTCTAAGTTACAGGTGAATTTAATGTCCAATGAAACGCTCGCGAAAAGCGAAAACAAAAAAGAAGCGAAAGGCAAAAGAGCCGAGTTTCAAAAAGCAAAACCGGCGGTAGAAGGTAAGACCACGGTTATCCACGTTGCCCGTACGGCCAAGGTAGTCAAAGGCGGTAAACGCTTTGGCTTCCGCGCGCTCGTCGTCGTCGGAAACGGCGTAGGTAATGTGGGCGTTGCTATTGGCAAGGCGAATCAAGTTCAGCTGGCCATTGCCAAGGCTGAATCTCATGCGCGCAAGCACATGATTAAGTTCCCGGTGGTGGGTGATACCATCCCGCACGAAACAATCGGCAAGTTTGGGGCTGCGTCGGTTTGGATGAAACCGGCCGCGCCCGGTACCGGTGTAATCGCGGGAAGCGGTGTGCGGCTCTTGTTTGAAGCTGCCGGTATCAAAGACGTGCTGGCTAAAAGCTTAGGCAGCACCAACCCGTGCAACTTGGTTTATGCTACGTTAGAGGCTTTCAAACAGCTTAAAAGCAAAGAAGCCGTTAATGTATTGCGTGGCAAAGCTGCCCCGGCAACCGAAGCTCCCAAAGCGGAAGAAGTAAAATCTGAACCCGCTAAGGCCGAATAGTTTGGAGGAGAAAGAATATGGTAAATTTAAATACACTTTTCCCTAAACATGGGTCCAGAAAAGAAAGAAGACGCTTAGGTATCGGGCCGGGTTCCGGTTTAGGTAACTACTGCACCAAAGGGATGAAAGGACAAACCTCTCGTTCCGGTAACACCCGCAAAGAAAGCAAAGAAGGCGGTCAAATGCCTTTGATCCGCCACACGCCCAAAAGCGGTTTTTCCAATAAAGATTTTGCCAAACGCTACGATTATGTAAATGTTGGCTCGTTGGAAAAAGTATTTGCGGCGGGAACGGAAGTAACCCCCGAAGTTTTGAAAAAAGCCGGTATCATCCATGATGTTACCCGGGTGAAAGTGCTTGCTAACGGCACGCTCACCAAAGCGTTAAAAGTGTCTGCGCATGGCTTTTCCGCCACCGCGAAAGCGGCGATTGAAAAAGCCGGCGGCACTGTGACTGTTCTTGAACAGAAGACCAAATAATGGCAAATAATACAGTTGCAAATATCTTCAATGCGCCCGAGCTCAGAAAGAGACTTCTTTTTGTGCTCGGGGCGTTGGCTGTTTTCCGGATTGCGGCTGCAATCCCAATACCCGGTATCAATACGGAAGTGCTCAAACAATTATTCAATGCCCACCAAAACGGTATTTTAGGTTTTATGAATATCTTTTCGGGCGGCGCGTTGGGGCGCTTCTCTATTTTGGCCTTAGGTATCATGCCGTATATTAACGCCTCCATCATTATGGGACTCGTGCGCGGGGCACATATTTTCCCGGCGCTGGACCGTATGCATAAAGAAGGGGAATCCGGCAGAAGAAAAGAAAACCAGATTACCCGTATTTTTGCACTGTTTTTAGCTGTGTTGCAAGGTTCTATGATGACGTTTGCCATCACCCGCGTAGAAGGTGCGGGCGGCGTATCGGCAGTGGTAAATCCGTCCTTTATGTTTTTTGTAACGACGGTATTGACCTTAGCTGCCGGCACCATGTTTGTAATGTGGTTAGGCGAACAAATCACCGAAAAAGGCGTCGGGAATGGTATTTCGCTTATCATTTTTGCGGGTATCGTAGACCGTTTGCCCAGTGCTATTATGGAAGTCATCAAACGCGTACAAACCGACGAAATGGACTTTTTTATGGCACTTGTTATTTTCGGTGCGGCCATTGTCATTACGGCTTTGGTGGTCTGGTTGGAAACGGCCCAACGCCAAATCCCGGTGCAATATGCCAAACATCAAGTCGGCAATAAAACATACGGCGGGCAAACAAGCTATTTGCCGCTCAAGATTGACCAAAGCGGTGTAATCGCGGTCATCTTTGCGTCGTCTGTTATTTCGTTGCCGCTAACGATTGCCAGCTTTAACCAAGATGCCGCCTGGGCTCAAAAATTGTTGGGTGCTATGAGCCACAGCAGCGTGTGGTATATGTTGTTATTTTCCGCGCTCATCATTTTCTTCTGCTATTTCTACAACTCTATGACGATTAACCCGTCTGATTTGGCAGATAATATGAAGAAATGGGGCGGCTTTATCCCGGGGATTCGTCCCGGAGAGCCGACCAAAAACTACATTGAGTGGGTGATGAACCGCTTGACGTTCTGCGGGGCCATCTTTGTATGTTTAATCGCGGTATTGCCGGACTTTTTCCGCTCTTACTTTAACGTAGACTTTTACTTCGGCGGCACCGCGCTGTTAATCGTAGTCGGTGTAGCGTTAGATACGGTTGGCCAGGTGCAAGCGCATCTTTTGGCGCGCAACTATGAACCGCTGATGAAAGGGTCCAAACGCATAAAGGGGCGCTGGTTCAACGTCGGCCAATAGTTTTGTGTTTTTGGGAGATTGCGTTGTTGTTACGCGGCTCGCTTAACGAAGTAAGCTTCGCCGCTACACGCCTAGCAATCTCCTCAAAAACCCATAAACTATTAAGTTGGATGTGGAGGGAAGAAATTCCCACAAAATTCTGAAAATTACTCCGGTTTGGTAGGAAAAATTTTGGCAGTAAAAGAATATTTTATGAACATCATTTTGATGGGTTGTCCGGGGGCCGGTAAAGGTACACAATCGGCTAAATTGCTCCAGGCCTTTCCGTTGCAGCATATTTCCACGGGGGACGTGCTCCGTGCGGAAATGGCGTCGGGTTCGGAGTTGGGCCAAAAGCTGGGTGCGATTATCAACCAAGGCAATTTGGTGCCGGATGAACTGATGGTGGAGATGTTGGAAAAAATCGTCAAATCTACCGAGCAAGGTATTATTTTTGACGGGTTTCCCCGCACCGTTCCGCAAGCCGAAGCATTGGACGCTATGATGCAACGCTTGCAACGCACCATTACCCACGTGATTATGATTGATTTACCCGCAGAAGAAGTTGTGAATCGTATTTGTTCGCGTAAGCAATGCAAAAAATGCGGGGCGATTTTAGGGGTGGATTTGAAGAATCCTCCGGTGGTTTGTCCGTCTTGCGGCGGCGAACTCTACACCCGGCCGGACGATACGCCCGAGCGTGCTACGCACCGGTTGGAAGTATACCGTCAAAGCACGTTGCCGGTAAAAAATTATTACCAAAACAACGGGAAATATGTGGAAGTAAACGGCAACCAAACGCCGGAAGAAGTTTTTGAGGATATTAAAAAAATCCTTGAGAAGTAAAATGATTGAAGTAAAAAACAAAGAAGAACTCAAACGTATGCGCGCTGCGGGTAAGGTTACCGCGGCGGTACTTAAACAAATGACCGAGCTGGTTAAGCCCGGCATTTCTACGTGGGAGTTGGACCAGGCCGCAGAAAAAACGATTCGTTCCTTTGGGGCGACGCCGCTTTTTCTGGGGTATTATGAGTTTCCGGGCAGTATTTGTGCTTCTGTTAATGAAGAAGTCGTGCACGGAATCCCAAAAAAAGATAGAATATTAAAGAGTGGTGATATTATCAGTATTGATACAGGAGCCCGCCTTGACGGTTTCTGTTCGGATGCCGCAATCACTCTCGGCGTGGGAAAAGTTTCTGAGGAAGCCCAACAACTCATGGACGTAACGAGAAAATCGTTATACAAAGCCATCGGGCAAATCAAACCGGGCCGCCGTCTTGGCGACGCGCAGCACGCGGTGGAAACTTTTGCTATGCAACATAACATGGGCGTTGTGCGTGATTATTGCGGGCACGGAATCGGCCGCAATATGCACGAAGAGCCGAGCATTCCTAATTTCGGCAAACCGGGTACAGGCCCGGTGTTGGAAGAGGGAATGACCTTGGCTATTGAGCCCATGCTTACTGCGGGAAGTTATAAAGTCAGGGAGTTGGATGACGGATGGACAGTGGTCACGTTGGACGGCAGTTATGCGGCCCACTTTGAACATACCATCGCCGTTACCGCTAACGGCAGTGAAATTCTCACTGCTTTTGAATAACACCCCGGGCACATTTGAAGGTAAAAAGTGCCGTGGTGATTATTCTGGTAATTTATCCGAACTCGGAGTTGTATGAGTGACAAAATAGAAGTTGAGGGTAAGGTCTTGGAAGCGTTGCCTAACGCGATGTTCAAAATTGAAATTGCGGGCGGTAAAGTAATTCTGGGGCATATATCCGGCAAAATGAGAGTTCATCATATAAGAATTCTACCGGGCGATAGTGTTAAGCTGGAGTTATCTCCGTACGATTTAACACGCGGCAGAATAACTTATAGGGAGAAATAAATGAAAGTCAGAGCCAGTGTCAAAAAGATATGTCAGAAATGCAAAATTATTAAACGCAACGGCGTAGTTCGTGTGGTTTGCGAAGTAGCAAAACACAAACAACGCCAAGGTTAATTTAGAGGAGTCTAACAAGAATTATGGCTAGAGTCGCAGGTATTGATTTACCGAAAAACAAAAGAATTGATGTCGCGTTGGAATATATTTACGGCATCGGCAAAAAGAACGCCAAAGAAGTGCTTGCTAAAGTAGCAGGCCAAATTGATCCCGCTACCCGCGTGAAAGATTTGACCGAACAACAAGCCGGTCTCTTAAACACCATTTTGCAGAAAGAATACAAAGTGGAAGGCGAACTGCGCCGTGAAGTCGCGCAAAATATTCACCGCGCGATTGAAATCGGCTCCTACCGGGGCCAGCGTCACCGCCGCAACTTGCCCGTACGCGGCCAACGCACCAAAACCAATAGCAGAACCCGCCGCGGCAGACGGAAAACCGTGGGTTCTAAAACCAAATAATTTTTAGAAGGAATTTACTATGGCAGAAGAAAAAGAAACAACGGCCGCACCGGCAAAGGCGCCTGCGGCAAAGGCAAAAAAGAAAAACTCCAAAGCTCCGGCTTTCGGGGTCGTGCATATTTATTGCTCGTTTAACAACACCATTGTAACCGTATCCGACGATAAAGGAAACACGGTTGCATGGTCTACCGCCGGATCTCACGGTTTTAAAGGTACCAAAAAATCTACGCCTTTTGCGGCGCAGATTACCAGCAATAAAGCGGCTGAAAAAGCGTATGCTTTGGGCATGCGTGAAGTAGCTGTTAAAGTTTGTGGGCCGGGTCAAGGCCGCGAAACGGCTGTTCGTGCCGTACAACAAGCCGGACTTATCGTGTCTTCCATTAAAGACATCACCCCCATCCCGCACAACGGATGCAGACCGCCTAAAGCCAGGAGAGTATAATTTTTATGTCTAGATATACAGGACCCAGCTGCAAAAAATGCAGAAAATTAGATTGCAAATTGTTCCTCAAAGGAACGAAATGCTACACCAATTGCGTTATGGACAAATTGGCTGCTGCCACCAAACGTGGCGGTAAAGTACGCAAAGCCAAAGTTTCCGAATACGGCGTTCGCTTGCAAGAAAAGCAAAAAGCCAAATTGCAATCGGGCATGTCGGAAATTCCGTTCCACAATTTGTTTGATGCCGCGGCTAAAGCCGAAGGCCAAACCGGTGAAAATTTCCTTCGGAAATTGGAAACCCGCTTGGACAACATTGTGCGCCGTTTAGGTTTTGCCGTTTCTTTAAAAGCGGCCCGCCAAATCGTGTTACACGGTTATGTGACGGTTAACGGCAAAGCTGTCAATGTGCCTTCTTATCAATTACGTATTGGCGACAAAGTGACCTTGGATAAATCGTTGGCGGAAAACGTCATGGTTAAACAAGGTTTAACGGAAGCGGACAAACGCAACCAACGCCCGAGCTTTTTAGAGTACGATGCCGAGAAGATGACCGGCAAACTTTTAAGATGGCCCGACAGAGCAGAAATGTCTTACCCTGTCAATGAACAGCTCATTGTAGAGTACTATTCTAAATAATAGTTTGGAGGATTACATGGCTTTAAATGAATTGGTTCTTCCGCAAAAAATTCAGTTAGAAGAAAAAACTGCGTCGGACTTCTACGGCAAATTTATTGCCGAGCCGTACGAAAGCGGTTATGGCCATACGGTAGGAAACTCCTTACGCCGGATTTTACTTTCCGGTATGGAAGGAGCCGCTGTCAGCGCCGTGCGCATTGCGGGAGCCGTGCATGAATTTAGCACGATTCCTAATGTGCGGGAAGATGTCATCAACATACTTCTAAACTTTAAGCGCTTACGCGTAAAAATGGAAGGCAAAAACCGTGAATATTTGCAAATCCATGCTTCCAAACCCGGCGTTGTAACTGCGGGCGATATTGAAGAAGTAGACGGAGTAGAGATTATCAATAAAGATCTTGTGCTTGCCACGTTGGAAGTGGGCGGAGCTCTTGATATGGAAATTGAACTCACCCGCGGTAAAGGTTATGTCCCCGCCGAAGAGCATGCCAAAGTGCAACGCCCGGCCGGATTTATCCCGGTGGATTCGCTTTATTCGCCTATCGTCAAAGTACACTACGATGTGGAACCGGCCCGCGTGGGTCAGAAGACCGACTATGACCGCTTGATTTTGGAAATCACCACGGATGGTACGTTGGCCCCGGCCCGTGCCTTGCACCGTGCGGCTATGTTATTGTCCGGCTCGCTCCATATCTTCACAATTGAAGGTGAAGAAGGATGTGTATCTACCGTCAGCAACGAAACGGTGGAAACGCCGACAACGGCTAATACCTCTGCCAACGCGGTCAGCTCAAAACAAGATGAACTGCTCAGCCAGTCCATTGAATTTATTGAGTTGTCTTCCCGTTCTATCAATTGCCTTAAGTCTGAAAATGTGCACACGGTGCGCGACTTGGTCAAAATGACCGAAGATGATCTGAAAATGATTAAAAACTTCGGGGCAAAATCCATGGACGAAATCAAAGAAAGACTCGCCGAAATGAATCTTTCTTTGGGTATGAAAATTTAAGGAGTTGTTTTAGTATGATTAAAAATACCGGATACAGAAAACTAGGTAAAACTGCGTCCCACCGCAAAGCGATGCTGACCAACATGGCCACCAGCATCATCTTGCACGAAGAAGTCAAGACGACGCTTCAAAAAGCCAAAGAAGTGCGTCGTGTGGTGGAAGGTTTAATTACTTTAGCCAAAGCGAACAACGAACGCGCGGCTAAAGAAACGCTTAAAGACGCTGCTGCCTGCAAAAAATTATTTGAAGTATTGGCTGCCCGTTATGCCAACCGTCCCGGCGGATTCTGCCGTATTTACCGTGCAGGCCTTCGCCAAGGGGATAACGCAGAAGTAGCGATTGTGAAACTCGTAGACTAAGAGGCGACAGATGGTAATAGACTATCTTGGAGGGCTTTTTTCCTCGGACTTAGGGATGGACCTTGGTACAGCTAACTGCTTGATTTATGTCAAGGATAAAGGCATTGTACTGCGCGAGCCGTCAGTGGTCGCGGTGGAACGGGAAACCGGTGAAGTAAAAGCCGTAGGCGCCAAAGCCAAGCAAATGCTGGGCCGCACGCCTGCCAACATCGTAGCTGTACGCCCGATGAAAAACGGTGTCATTGCGGACTTTGAAGTAACCCAAGAAATGATCCGTTACTTTATCCGCAAAGTGCATAGCCGCAGCAGTCTGTTACGTCCTCGCATTGTGATCGGAATTCCTTCGGATATCACCGGTGTAGAACGTCGTGCGGTAGATGATGCCGCGCGCCAAGCCGGTGCCCGGGAAGTGTATTTGATTGAAGAACCCATGGCTTCGGCCATGGGGGCTGATTTGCCCATAGCCGAACCGCATGCCAGTATGATTGTGGATATTGGTGGTGGTACAACGGAAGTGGCGGTTATTTCGCTAGGCGGTATGGTGGTGGCTAAGTCCATTGATGTAGCCGGAGACGAACTAACCGAGTGCATTGTTCAGTATTTCCGCAAAAAATACAACTTAATCGTCGGGGAAACAACGGCCGAAGAAGTGAAGATAAACTTAGGGTCTGTATATCCCTTAAAAGAAGAAAAATCAATGGAAGTTAAAGGGCGCGACCAGACACAAGGGTTGCCGCGTACTTTGACTGTAACCAGCGAAGAAATCCGCCAAGCTTTAATGGAACCGGTGCGCTTGATTTTGGATGTTATCAAAAGCACGCTGGAAGAAACCCCGCCCGAGTTGGCCGCCGATTTGGTGGACCGCGGGCTTGTGGTAGCGGGTGGCGGAAGCCTTTTACGGGGCATTACCGAGCTGATCCGCAAGGAAACAGATATCCCGGTACACCGCGCGGCTGATCCGCTGAGCTGTGTAGCGCTTGGAACAGGCAAATTTTTGGAGCAACTCAATGAAAAAGGGTCCCGCTTTTTTGGTTCACGCGGGAAGACTTTTTAGATTGCCTGTTAGTTAATTTAAAGCGGACACAGCCTATCAGCAGGCCGTGTCCGCTTTTCTTTGAGTGGGGAAACTCCCCGCCGGTACGTGAAAATTGACATATGGTTCCGCCCAGAAAGAAAGCCGTTAAGAAACAACTTTATGTAAGTAACCGCCGAAGATTCTTGTTCCCGGCGGCGTTCTTGTTGATTTCTTCCCTCTTGATGATTTTGCCGCTGGAAGGGATGGTTGTCTCCGTCAAAGCGGTGCTTTCGTACGTTTTTATTCCGCAGGTGCGTTTAGCGCACGGAGCCGTAAAATATGCTGAAGGGGTAAGCACCACCGTACAGGAATTATTAAATGCACATCAAGAAAACCGCGAACTTAAACAACAACTTGAAATGGACCATTTGCTTACGGCACAAGCTGAAAGTGTGTTTAAAGAGAACGAACGGCTAGCGGCCGCTTTGAACATGACTCCGGTGCGGCCGTGGAAAGGAGTTTGGGCCAAGGTGGCTTATCGCGAGCCGAGCCAATGGAACGCTGTTGTTATAGATAAAGGTTTCGCAGATGGTATTGAAGAAAGAAGTGCCGTTTTATCATTAGAACAAGGACAAGAAGGTTTAGCCGGGGTAGTAATGGAAGTAATGGAAAATACTTCCAAAGTGCTCTTGGTGCGTGATGAAGATTTTTCGGCGGCGGTTGTTTTGGAGCGTGGCCAGGAAGAGGGTCTTTTGACGGGCGGCGGGGTCCAACCGGTACGTATTAAATATATTCCGTTGTTATCGGAAGTACAAAAAGGCGACAAGGTTTTTACGTCTTCAACGAGCAGTATTTTCCCGGCAGGTATTTTGGTAGGGCGTGTCCGTGCGGTGCGTCAGGATGGCAGCTTTCAAACCGCGCAGACGGTGGAAATAGAGCCGCTGGTGCGGTCATCCGCTGTTAAAGAACTTTTTGTCATTTCCGGACAGGAGAAACCGTAGCGTATGTGGAAAATGTGTAAATTAGCGGGTTTGTTTGTAGCGGCCTGTGTGTGCCACTGGGGGTTTGCTACCCTGTTTTTATATTGTGGGTTAAATGTTAATTTTATGCTTGTATTTGCCATAGCTTTTTGTGCGGTGGCACAGTTGGAAATCGGATACCCGATGGCATTTCTGTGCGGGTTGTTCTTAGATTTTTTCGGGGCTAAATTGTTCGGGAATAATGCTTTTTCGTTTACGGTAGCGGCGTGCGTTGTGTATGCGTTACGGGAACGGTTTGATTTTAACAGTTTTTTACCGCAAATGGTAACGGTCTTTGTGCTGACGTGTGCGGTCGGAGTGCTTAATAGCGTGCTGCTGATGCAGTTTACGAACTCCTCGTTATGGCCGGGTACGGGCAGCCTAGTTGGCGGCGCTTTTGTGGGTGCCGTGTTGTCTCCGTTCGTTTTTGCGGTGGTGCGTTTTGTGTGGATTGATTTAGCTGCAGACGAACGTCTGTAGGAAAATATGGCGGTTACCAAGATTTTATTTAATGCGCGTTTGAAAATTATGATGGCCTTGGCCGCGGTTGCGGGAGGCATCATCGCTTTGCGGCTTATTGATATTCAAGTGTTGCGTCATAACGATTATTTGCAAATGGCCGAACGTAACCGTACGCAAGTTATTTATCAAACAGCTCCGCGCGGACGCGTGTTTACCGCTGACGGTATAACCGTTGCTTCCAATGCCCCGTCTTTTAGTTTGTATTATTTGGGCGGTCAACAAGAATCTGATTATTTAGAACATTTGACGCGGGATTTTGCTCCGCACTTGCAAGTGGAGCCGGCGGTTTTATCCGCCAAATTGCGGTCGGGGGCTACCAGCGGCAAAGCGGTTTTGCTGGCAGAAAACTTATCTACCAAAAGCATGGTGGCTTTGCAGGAATTGCAGCTCTATTATCCCGGGATTTACCTGATTGAAGAAACAAAACGTAATTATCCGTATGGCGATTTTGCGAGCCACTTGCTCGGCTATTTGGGAAGCATGGATGAACGCGAATGGCGCAAACGCGACCCCAAGTTGGGGTACCGATTATCCAGCAAAATCGGCAAAAGCGGTGTGGAGAAAAAATTTGAGAACGATTTAAAAGGGAAAGACGGCGGGGTGTATTTGGAAGTAGATTACCGCGGCCGCGTAAAAAGTATTATTGAAGATAAGAAATGGGCCGCCGGAAGCGATGTTTATTTGACGATAGATTTTGACGTCCAAAAAGCGGCAGAAGAAGGGCTTAAAAAATCTTCCACCGGCCGCGGGGCGGTAGTAGCGTTGGACCCGCGTAACGGAGCCGTACTGGCGTTAGCCAGTGCGCCGGCGTATGACCCAAACATCTTTGTTCCGTACAGCGATTTAATGCCGGAGAATTCCGCTAAAAAAATAAACGAATATAATCTGGCTATTCAGGGCATTTATCCGCCGGCTTCTACGTTTAAAATTATTACCGCTGCCGCCGCGCTGGAAAGCGGTAAAATTGATACGGAGCGCAAAATCAACTGTACCGGCAGATACAACGCCGGTTCGCGGTATTTTAAATGTTGGGGCAAACACGGGCCGGTAGACTTTTGGGAGGGCATGGCCCACTCGTGCGATGTTTATTTCTACACGATAGCCTCCCTAATCGGGGCGGCTCCGATTGAACGGGTGCAGCGTTTGTTTATGTTCGGACGTCCTACCGGGATTGATTTACCGGGTGAAAAATCCGGCAATTTATACGGCCCGACCCGTCGGGCGCGTAATAAAACGTATTGGTTTATCGGGGACACGCTTAATTTATCTATTGGCCAAGGGGAGTTATTAGTAACGCCTATTAAGTTAGCGCAATTTGCCGCAGCTATTGCCAGCCGCGGTAATGTGTATCGGCCCTATTATGTGGATAAAGTAGTCAGTAACCAAACCGGCAAAACGCAGCAAGTCGGACAAAGTGAAGTGTTGCAATATGCCGCGTTAAAACCGGAAACATACGATATGCTTTTTAAAGCATTAAAGCACACGGTGGATAACGGCACAGCCCGGCGCGTGAAAATCAAAGGGCTGGATGTGTATGCCAAAACGGGAACGGCCCAAAATCCGCACGGAGCCGACCACGGCTGGTTTATGGCTTTTGCCGCTCGCCCCGGAGAAGAGCCGTCCATTGCCGTAGCGGTATTTGTGGAATTTGGCGAAAGCGGTAGTGCGGCTGCCGGGCCGATTGCACACGAGGTACTGGAAGCGTATTTTAAACAAAAGAACGCTCGCACGAGCCTTGATCACGAGGCGTTACTCGCGGAGGGAGGTGCACATGCCTGATATGAAACAAATGAGTCCCGGCCGCCGCCGGTTTGATTTTATTTTGTTGGGTGCCATGATAGGATTGGTTATTTTTGGGGCGTTATGTATTATGTCGGCTGTAAACAGCATTTCATTTACAAATTCCGTCGTGCGTACGCATTTGATAGCTTTGCCGATAGGGGCTTTGGCGTTTTTTGCAGGGTGGAGTTTTAATTATCAAATTTATGATGAACAATGGAAAGCGCTTTATGGGTTTATCTTGTTGCTTTTGATAGGGGTGTTACTGTTTGGCTCGTACCAGCGCGGGTCGCGCTCGTGGTTTGTATTGCCGTTTTTTTCTATGCAGCCTTCCGAAATTTGCCGGGTATGTACGATTTTGGTAGCGGCGGCATTTTTAGACCGCCGCGGCAGACGCATTCGTGAAGTTTCCTCCGTTTTTTATTTAGGTATTTTACTCATTCCGATTTTTGGTTTAATTATGATGCAGCCGGATTTTTCTTCGGTGGTGGTAACACTGCCGGCATTACTGGTTCTTTTGTATTGTACGGGTGTTAATGTTTTTTACCTAACGTTGGTGGCACTGCTGGCCGGGGTGGCGGGGTTTTTTACCATATCATGGACGTATATTTACCTTCATCCGGAACTTATGGATTATACGGTGGTGCGGATATTCCACGAGTTATCACACAACGGATGGTACATAGCCGGGTTTTCCGTAATAGTAGCTGTGTTGGGATATGTAACCTGGTGGCTATTTAAACAATTTCGGGTGTACTTACCGTCGTTCTATTTTGTGTTAGCCTCGCTTGTGGTGCTGGCCGGACTTTTTGGCGGGATGTTTGTAGATCATCAAATGAAACCGCACCAACGCAAACGGGTGGAAGCTTTCTTGGCACCGCGTTCCGATCCGCGCGGGGCCGGATACAACATTTTGCAAGCGCAAATTGCGATGGGGGCAGGTGGTATTGCCGGGAAAGGATTGTTTTCCGGTACGCAATCGCGTTTGGGATTTGTGCCGGAACGTCATACCGACTTTATTTTAGCGGTAGTGGGGGAAGAATTAGGTTTATTGGGAACGCTTTGTGTATTGGGGCTTTATTTACTGATTTTATGGCGCATTATTGCGGTAGCGTATATGTCGGGGGATAGGTATGGCTATTTGGTTTGCGCCGGGATTTTTGGTATGTTTTTCACGTATATGCTTGTCAACTATGGGATGCTGATAGGTATTGTGCCGGTGGCGGGTATTCCGCTGCCGTTTATATCGTACGGAGGGTCAAACCTGGTGTCCAGTTTATGGGCGTTGGGAGTGGTGCAGTCGGTATATGCGCACCGGTTGCGGGCATAAAAAAAAGATGATAAATACGCCAAAAATTTATAAAATGCGTATAGTGTTCCGTGTGTTGGAAGAATCGGCGGAACAACTGAACGTTTTTAATGCGGTACGGAAAATGGTGCTTGCTTCCGGGCTGCCGTTTGAACCGGCTAAGGTCAACCCGCGTTGGCCGCGGCTGGCTTACGGGCCGGCTCCTGCTAAAGGACAGCGGGCGGAACGCGAGTATCTGGACATTTATCTGCGTACTTTGTGTAGCGAAGCAGCGGTGCAACAAGCGTTAGTAAAAGTGGCCCCGAAGGGCCTGGAGTTGGTGCAAGTAACGCGTGTGCCTTATCCGTTGCCTTCCGTGCAGAATTTGGCTGCCGCAGTCAGATACCGGGTAAAGGGAGATTTCTCCCGGTTTAATTTATCCGGGCGGAAGATAGAAGATTGGGCCGAGGCCGGTAATCTAACCGTTACTTTACGCTCGCAAAACGGGATGTCATGCCAAAAAGATTTGGCACCCGGGTTGTTAAACGCGCGTACGGTGGCCCCGGACGAAATTGCCTTAACACTGGTACCCATCAACGGAAAGTGGGTATCGCCGCAGTGGTTTATAGCTGCGTGGCTGGGAATAGAAATCCCGGCGCAGGAAGAATTGTTTGAACTAGAAGGACTTATTTTTATACGGCAAAATTTTTATTGGAAAGATTCGCAAGGCGAATTGCACCCAATGTAACAGGCTGCCGTAGCCAGGAGAGGATTTTATTATGAGTAAAACAATAGAGGGACTTCCCAGTGTGGAAGTATTAGTTAATACGTCGTTTGAAGAAACGCGCATTGCTATTTTAGAAGACGGGCGTGTCAACGAACTTTTGTGGGAACGCCGCGGCGCGCTTAATATCGTGGGAAACATTTACAAGGGAACGGTTGAAAATGTGCTTCCCGGTATTTCCAGTGCGTTTTTAAATATCGGTTACGAAAAAAATGCGTATTTATATATTTCCGACGTTATTGGCGGCGATAAAAAGAACATTGACAAAGCCCTTCACAAAGGTCAAGAGGTCATGGTACAGGTCGTCAAAGATGCTATCAGCACCAAAGGGATGAAAGTAACTATGGATGTGACCTTGCCCGGACGCTATTTGGTGCTCACGCCGCACCAAAGTTTTGTGGGCGTTTCCAAACATATTGAAGATTCCGAGGCGCGCCACAAACTCAACGAAGTTATGCAAGAGCTGGCCAAGAAACATTTAAACGGAATGGGGTGCATTGTCCGCACGGAAGCCGAGGAAGCCACCAAAGATGAATTAGAGCGGGAAATTAAGTATTTATACCGCCAATGGCAATCCATTGTAAAGAAATTTGAAACATCTCGTTCGCCGAAACTTTTGCACGAAGATATGGATGCGGTGTTGCAAGTGGCGCGGGATGTGTTATCGGAAAATGCCAAGGTTTATATGTTAGACAACCAAAAAGATTATGAGCGTGTGCTTGATTTTGTAAGCAAGAACTCGCCGGAACTGGCTGACCGTGTAAAACTTTACAAAGGCAAAACGCCGATTTTTGAAGCGTATGATGTGGAGCCGGAAATTGATAACTTGCGCAAAATCAAATTGCCGCTTCCTAACGGCGGAAGTATCATTATCCAAGAAGCCGAATCGCTTTGCGCCATTGACGTAAACACCGGTAAATTTACCGGCAATAAATCACAGGAAGAAACGGTTACACAAACCAACATTGAAGCCGCTAAAGAAATTGCCCACCAATTGCGTTTGCGCAATATCGGCGGCATTATTGTAATTGACTTTATTGATATGCGCAAAGCTTCCAGCCGCCACCGCGTGGTGGAGGCACTGGCACAAGCCGTTCGCGGAGACAGGGCCAAAATCCGCATTTTACCGATTACGCGTTTGGGACTTGTAGAAATGACCCGTGAGCGCAAACGCGCCAGCACCGGTAGCTTTATCAGCGAAGAATGCCCGCAGTGTCACGGTTCGGGACGGGTGCTTTCCGCCGAAAGTATGCGTATTAAAATTCAACGTGAGATTTACGATTTAACCAACGGCCGCCCCGGCGGAAATTTGCGTGTGGTATTGCATCCGGTTTTGGCAGAAGCCATTAAGCAACGTCAGGAGGATATTGAACAAAATATTCACCGCACGCTTAAAATTCAGGCCGACCCGCAACTCGTGTGGGAAGACTATAAAATCGTTTTGGAATAAGTTTTTTCGGCGTGATAAAACCATGAAACGCGTATTACGGACGGTTTGCCTGTCTTTGCTCAGCTTGTTTTTGGCACAACTTGCTTGCGGCCAAGACCAAGTGCCCCTGCTGATTTCCGGCAAGAAACAAGGGAGCGTCAGCGCGCTAACCAAAAACGGCACTACTTATGTGGATTTGCAAAAAACCGCCCGCAAATTAGGGGCAAGTGTGGAACTTTTTGCGCGTTCTAAACAAGTGAAAATTACCGCGCGTGGTTTTTATGCTATTTTGACGGCTTCCTTGCCGGAAATAATTCTGAACGCTCAAACGGTACGGATGCCGGGGGCTGTCTTTAGCGAAAGCAGCACTATATACGTGCCGGTAGAATTTTTCTTGCTGCCGCAATTTGGCAAAGCGGTGGGAAAGGAAATTTCGTTTGTAAACGGGGCATTGGAAGTAGAACGTCCCTTTGATTTTGCCCGTATAGATACACTCATCGGTTCCAAACAAGACCAGCTTGTTTTTGCTTCGCGTAAAAAAATTACGTGGACGACCTCCTCTCCCAACCCGCATACGGTGGTGGTTACGTTTCCGGATGTAACCGTTAAGCGCGATGAACACTTCCGTTTGAAAACCGATTTTATTGCGTCGGTTTCTATCACCCAAGCGCGTGCGGACGCGGTTATGCGTGTTGTTTTGGGTAAAAAAGCTACTTCATGGAACGTGGAAGAAGAAAACGGGAAAATTTATTTCCGTGCCGGAGAGGCGCTTTCTTCAGCCCCTGCTCCTAAAGCCGAAGTAGCGCAAAGTGCGCCGGTTCCTGCCCCGGAAAGCAAAGACGATTTTGAAGAAATGCCTGCCCAAGTTCCGGCGGCAACGTCTGTAATTAAAACGGAAACGCCGGTTATAAGTGCGGTTTCGCAAACCCCGGTCATGAAAGCCGCACCACAGGCCACCATTTCCGAAGCCCGCAAAAAAATGCGCATTATGGTTGACCCGGGACACGGCGGCAAAGACCCCGGAGCGGTGCGTTCGCGTGCGCGTGAAAAAGAACTCAATTTGGCGGTTTCCAAAGAGCTTTATAAACTGCTCCAAAAAGGCGGTTTTGAAGTTAAAATTACACGCGATAACGATACGTTTATCCCGTTATCCGACCGCTCTAAAAAAGCCAATACGTTTAAGGCGGATTTGTTTGTATCTATTCATACCAACGCTTCCAAAAACAAAAACGCCAACGGTTTTGAAGTGTATTTCCGCTCGGAAAAAGCGACCGATAAAGAAGCCGCCGAAACCGCTGCGTTAGAAAACGAGGCTATGCAGTATGAAGAAGTGCATTACAATTTTGTGGATGCGTTACTTCAGTCGCTGGCCAAAAACGAATACATTAACGAGAGCTCTAAAGTGGCCGGATATGTGCGTAACGCCGTCTATAAACAGCCCGGCATCGGTATTGCGGTTAATCAAAACAACAGCGTGCGACAGGCTAACTTTTACGTATTAAAAGGGGTACAAAGCCCGGCAATTTTAATAGAAATGGGATATATCAGCAGCCAAAAAGACCGCGGGCGTTTGACGCAAAGTGCGGTGCAAAAACGTATGGCACAGGGTATTTATGATGGTATTCGTAATTATGCGAAAAACGAAGGTTGGATAAAATAAAATTTGCCACATTTGAGCACCTAGCCACCGACTGGTCCCTCACGTACCTTCACGCGTACGTTTCGGGTTAACTTGCGGTGGTTATTCATCTCAAATCTGACAAATTTGTTTCCTGAGTTGCGCTTAAGGTTAATTAAAATCTGGCATGGTGTATACCCGCGTTCCGCCATTTTGCCCATACACAATTCTTCCGTGAAATAATTTTTGGCAATAACTGCCCGGCGCTTTACTGGTAGGATATAAAATACCTCCGGTGCCTCGCTCTTCGCAATGGAATTTTCCAAGTAGGCGTCCATTGTTTATTTGTGCTTGGGGAAGTTTAAGGGCAATATCAAATACGGAACCAGCATACGCTCCGCTAATGCGACTCATCAACAAAGTAACACTGGAATTATCTAAAAAGATTTGAGCAGACCAATCTGAGTTAGAGCGCGTGTCAGTTATGGATACGTTTGTAGAGCCTTTTATCGTTCCGTTCCAATTCTCTGGAATGGTAATATCTAATTCATCAAATTTGCCGGCGTATGCGTTATTGGCTAAAAAATACCTTTGTTGGGCGTCATAGAGAGCTTTTAATAATGTTATTGCCTGCATTGCTTTTGCTTTTTCCACCGCTTTTTTATATTGCGGTAAGGCCACCGCCGCCAAAATACCGATAATTAAAACAACTACTAATAGTTCCAGTAATGTAAAACCTTTTTTCATAGACTCACTCCTTTTTATAATTATACTAAAAAAATGATACTTATAGTCCGTGTACTTATAAAAAGCAAACAAGTATTTTTTAGGTATGACAAATACCTATTCTAAAAAAGACAGAAAATACTTACAATCTTTTGGCGCGCGGGTGCGCGCCCTACGCAAGAAAGCAGGGTTTTCACAAGAAGATTTTGCGTTGGAAATCGGCCTAGACCGCACGTACATGGGTGGGGTGGAACGCGGCGAGCGCAATTTAGCGCTACTCAATATCCGCAAAATTGCTGCCGGGTTAAAACTAACCGAAAGTAAATTGTTGGATTTTTCGCTGAAATAGTACAATAAAAGCATGAAATTTTTTTTACTCTTTTTTGTATTTGCCAAAATCGGTCTGTTTACCTTGGGCGGCGGGTATGCCATGTTGCCGCTGATGGAACAGGAACTGGTGGACAAACGCCCGTGGTTAAGCCGGGCAGAATTTTTGGATATCGTGGCGGTAGCGCAAGCGGCGCCGGGTATTTTTGCCATGAATATGGCCGTGCTTGCCGGGTATCGGCGCGGGCGCGTATGGGGAAGTTTTTGTGCATCGTTGGGGGCGGCCTTGGCGCCGTTTTTGATCATTTTGTTGTTGGCTGTTTTTCTAAATTCTTATCAAAATAATCCGGCGGTTATCCGCATTTTTAAGGGAGTCCGCCCGGCGGTGGTGGCCTTGATTGCCGTGCCTGTTTTCCGCTTGGCGCGCGAAGCGGGTATCGGTTGGAAAACTATATGGATTTCTATTCTTTCTGCGGGGCTTGTGTGGTTATTACACGTGTCCCCGGTGTACATTGTACTGGGGGCGGGGCTTGGCGGATATGTGTGGGCGGCGCGGAGTAAAATATGATTTATTGGAAATTATTTTATACCTTCTTTAAAATAGGTCTTTTTAATTTTGGCGGCGGATATGCGATGATTTCGTTTATTCAAAATGAAGTCGTTATCAAAAACAATTGGTTGACCAACGGCCAATTTGCCGATATCGTGGCGGTTAGTCAGGTAACGCCCGGCCCGGTCGGTATCAATATGGCCACGTACACCGGCTATGCGGCGGCGGGGGATGTTTGGGGCGCCGTAGTGGCTACTACAGCGGTTTGCTTGCCGGCCTTTGTGCTTTTGTTGTGGCTGGGTAAATTTCTGTTTAAATATCAGCATACATCTCGTATGAAAGGAATTTTTGCCGGGCTTCGTCCGGCGGTGATAGGGTTGATTGCCGCCGCCGCGCTGGGGTTGTGCAATGCGGCCAATTTTACAGGTTTTAAAAGCGTCTTATTTTTTCTCGTAGCCTTTGGCCTTGTTTGGACGCGCAAAGCCGGCCCGATAGCCGTACTTTTGCTAAGTGCTTGCGGCGGGTTTTTGATGTATTAGTTTTTCTTTGAAAATAAGCTTAGGCTAACTTTTAAATAATAAAATTTATATTTTTATTAGACGGCAATAAAATATATTTGTTAGTTTAAACTAACTTTTGTATAATATAGTATATCTTTCATGTAAGAGAAAACTATGAACAGAAAAAATAATTATACAAAAGCAGCTTTACTCATCTGCTTTTTGGCGGCAAGCGTAAACGGTTTTGCCGCTTCGTTAGATGTTTCCCGCCGGGTGGCGGCAGCCGTGCTGGTGGCATTGCAGACGCAAGACGTCAAGCAAAATACGGTCGCGGTATCGGCGCAGTTGGAACAGCGTGTGCAACTCAAAGATGCTCTGTTGCGCCCGGCGCGCTTTTCGGCTAATCAAAATCAAGTAGTACAAATCCGGCAAAAAGAAATTGCTTGTTCGGGCGTGCTTGAGCAAAGCGGCCGGCAAGTATTGGTGCCGTCGGTTTGTTTAGTGCGTGGGGGATGGGAACTTAAAAAAGTAGTACTTGCGTTTAGCAACGCGCAGACCGCGGTAGCCGATTCTTCCGAAGTAAATATAACCGGAGATTTAGCCCGCATTAACGTATCTTCTTCGGCTACGCAAGGCTTGAAAGGGTTCGCGGTTGCCACGCAATCGGGCCGCAGTTTGCAGGAAATGTATGGCGCAGAAATGACCGAACATTTGAAAAAATTTTTCCACACCCGCGGGGTGGAAGAAAAAATGCGCAGCCGGGTGGGAAATGTGCTCATTGCTCCTCGTTTGCGAGTGGGCGAGCCGCTTATCTACCAAGGGCAAGTGGTGGCATTGGTTAAAAAGGCCGTATCCAGCTATGGGGACTTGTGGGGAGGTGTATCGGAAAGCGCCTTTGCGCTGGTACGATAGTTTCCAACCGCCACTGCTTATAAATACTGCCGCCGATTTTTTCGGCGGCAGTGTTTTTGCTATTGCCGCCAGGTAGGGAACTTTATATAATACAACAAACAATCGGGAAAGGAGAAAATATATGAAAATAAAATTATTGGGAAGTGTAATTCTGTTAGTCGCTTGCGTAGCTGTCTATGCGGAAGAAAAATTGCCTACGCGGGTGCTTGTCAATAAAACAACGGAACTTTGCAGCTGTGTTTACGGAGAGAAAACTCCTGTTTTTCACGGTGAGAGTGCCGTGAAACAGCAACTAAATGGCGAGCAAATCCCGCAAAAGATAGAGAAATTAGTGTCGCAATATGAACAAGCTTCGCTGCAAGATAAAGGAAAAATACGCGCGGGCCTTGTGGATGAAATGCTCCAAGTGCGTAAAATACAGTTAACAGAAATGAAAAACCGAATAGATTGGGCGTCGGAAGGCGAGCAATATCAGAAACAAGAGTTTGAATCAGCGGGTGAGAAAAAGATAGCGCAGGTGAAAGCTATGTATAAAGCGGACCGGGAAAATTTGAATGCGTGGGTGGAACGCTATACCAAAGAAATCATAGCCGCCGACGGAGATTTAAGCGCGATATTAATGCCGGTTTGTGAATGTGAAATGGAAAAATATGCTGATATGATAAAAGAACAAGAGGCACGGCGCCAAGTATTAGAAGCGCAATTTAAAGAGTGGATATCATCCTATAAAGCTGCCGCAGGTTCAGAGAAAACCAAGTGGGCAAACAAAATTAAAGCCGAAGTAAAGAAAATTCGCCAGGAGCAATTGCGCTGGGATGCTAAGCACGAAAAACGCATTTGTGACCATTTTAGCGACATAAAAAACAATAACCGGAAAGACATCAAACAAACGACCAAACGCCAAGCACGTTGGGAAAAAGAAATGACTCCGAAAGCACAACAAAAATGGGCGGAGAAAAAGACCGATGAATTGCTTAAAAATCACAAGAAGTTGGCAGATGTTTTGAATTAAAGCAAGTAGCCGCTATGTTTTTGAAAATACTGCCGCCGAAAAACTCGGCGGCAGTTTGTGTGTGCGGGGAAAATAAATTATTTTTCGTCCGGTTGCCTTTCCGTTTCGGCTTTGATTTCCGCTTTTTCCTCGGAGGATGCCGCTGTTTCTTCGGGGGGCATTGGGGTGTCGTCTTGCGCCGTTACCGATAATTTCACCTCTTCAAACACGGCGTCTTTATGTTCGTTAAGCCAGCGGCGGTGTAATTTATAATCGGGGGAAAATTGCCCCACTAAATTCCAATACTCTTCGCCGTGATTCATAAATTTTAAGTGGCACAGTTCGTGGATAACAAGGTAATCTTGCACCACGGGCGGCATTTTTACAATACGGTACGAATAATTGATATTTTTTTGCGAGGAGCAACTGGCCCACAAGGTCCGTTGGTCTTTTAACACCACGCGGTTATATTCCACGCCGATTTTTTCCGCCCACTCTTTTGTTTTTTGCGGTAAAATTTCACCGGCTTTATGGCGGAGCCAATCGGTAACTAACGCCGAAGGATTGCCGTTTTGGTTTTGTAAGTAAACGTGAAAAACAGTTCCGTCAAACGCAACGCCTTCTTCTTGGTCGGGCGTGATGTACGTGCGCGCTTCAAATAAATCGCCGTTGTAAAGCACTTTGTTGGTCGCGGGGGCAACGGACGGGGTGCCGTCGGTTGCGGCGGACTTTTCGTTCGTGCCGAAAATTTCCGGCATTTCTTTTTTTAATCGTTCTAAAAATAGTTTTACGTCGCTTACGACGCTTTGTGTATCTGCCATACCCTTATTATAGCAGTTTGGAGTATGTTACGGTTTGCACATTTGGGCCATTTTGCACCGACTTTCGCTTGCGTACTTGCGGCGCTGTGCGCCGTCCACAGAACGTACGCCACGCTCAACTTGCGGTGCAAACTTGCCTCAAATCTGCAAACCAGGGTTTTACTTCGTTAAATCCTGTGGATGTGGAAATTACCGCCGACTTACGCGGAGAAAATATGGCGAGATGAAATTATTGCTAAATTAGGGCTAAATTAAGTCAATATTTTATACAATAATCGTATAGGAGAATAATGTGACAGATACGTGTACACTTAAAACAACCGCCCTGCGCGAAGCGTGCGAGAAAGCCGGCGGTAAAATGGTAGATTTTCACGGGTGGCTGCTCCCCGTTCAATACGACGGTATTTTGGCCGAACACAAAGCTGTGCGCGAAAGTGCCGGGATGTTTGATGTTTCCCACATGGGCCAACTGTTTGTGGAAGGCAAACAGGCGTGGGAATTTTTGCAATTTATCAGCTGTAACAACATCAAAAACGGCCCCGCCGAAGGCACTTATTTCCACATTTTAACCGACGAAGGAACTATCATTGACGATGCAATTGCGTTTTGCCTCTCGCCCGAACAATTTTTAGTAGTTGTCAACGCTGCGTGCGTAGAAACCGATTTTAATTGGTTTAAAAAACACGCCGGAAATTTCGGCGTAACCGTGCGTAACGAAAGCGATAACTGGAGTATGCTGGCCGTGCAAGGGCCTAAAGCGGTGGAAGTTATCAACCAGATTTTGCCCGGTGTGGTTGATTTGCCGCGCTTTCACATTTCGCCGCTAACGATGTTCGGTGCGGACGGATACGTAACCCGCACCGGATACACCGGCGAGGACGGCGTGGAAATTATGCTCCCGAGTGCTCAAATTACCGAGCTTTGGGACGTATTAAAACAGCTTGGCGTTAAACCGTGCGGGCTGGGCGCGCGCGATGTACTGCGTTTGGAAGCCGGGTATCTTTTAAATGGTGAAGATGCCAACCCAACCAAAACGCCCTACGAGGCCAACTGCGGGTGGGTGGTCAAACTCACCAAAGAAAATTTTATCGGCAAAGACGCACTGGTAGCCAAAAAAGCCGCCGGTTTTAAAAGCCGTTTAATCGGGTTTGTATTAAAAACCGCCGGCGTGCCGCGTAGCGGTTGCAAGGTTTTTTACGAAGGGAAAGAAGTGGGGTATTTAACCAGCGGCACGTTTTCACCGCTTTACAAAGGGATAGCCGTAGGATATTTGGACAGCCAAATTTCCGCCGGAGCCGACGTAGAAATTGAAATTCATAACCGCCGCGTTCCCGCACAAGTAGTCAAACCGCCGTTTTATAAAAACCGAGTGTAAGGAGAAACTATGTATAACGAAGAAAATTGCCGTTTTTTAAAAACTCACGAGTGGGCCTGTAAAGAAGGCGACACCGCTGTC
>JAGCMD010000059.1 GCA_017646765.1 Elusimicrobiaceae bacterium
GGCGGGAAATCTTTTGTTACTTTTCTGTTTGCAGAAAAGTATAAAAAAGCCTTGACTTATTTTTTTTTTTGCTACGATATTTTCGTAGCAAAATTACTCTAGGAGGAATAAAATGAAGAATAATGGTTGTAAAAAGGGCTTCACGCTCATAGAACTACTTGTGGTAGTTTTAATCATCGGAATACTTGCCGCGATTGCGTTACCGCAATATCAAAAAGCGGTAGAAAAAGCACACGTGGCCGAACTCACTACGTTTATAGGAAATGCTAAAAAAGCAGTAGCGGCATATACATTGCAAAATCCATCGGGAAACGTAAATCTGTTAAGAGATGGGTTGTCAGGCATAGAGTTAACAAGAGGGCTTACTTGCCCTGACGGAGATAGTTACTGTTATAGCAAATACTATATCTTGGACCTCGGTTGTAACGGAATGGATTGCAATATGGGTGTTATACGGACGAAAACACCAGGAGACAGAGATAATTATTATTTTAAAGGAGCGTTGAACTTTACCTTAGCAGATGGTTGGACTATTGAGGCCGTATCTGATGATAAGATTGGCAAAATAACTTGCCGTGCCTTGGAGGAGCAAGGGAAAAGAGTAGATGACAGTCACTGCTAGATGGCTCTTAAAAACAACCCCCCGGTTTTTCGCCGGGGGTTGTTTTTTTAAAACTTAGAAATCATCTATTGGTTGTTCGTCTAAAATTTCCCGCGCTTGCTTAAACAGATTTTTAATTTCCACGATTTTATCAAGCGGCAACCAAATACCTTTTTTAGTCCAGCCAATATCGTCTTGCCACTGGCGTAACACAAGCCCGCGTGCGCTTTTTAGGGTACCGATACCCACCACTACGCACGTACCTTGACGTTTGGCAAACTTACCTAATTGTACATTTTCAATTTTTTTAGGGTCGTCGGATAGGGCGGCTACTTTCGGCTCTAATAAGCGCACGATTTCCGGCGTGAGCGTCAGCCCGTCGCGGGTCGGGCCGGCAAAGCCGTCTGTACGCAAGTATCGGCGGATAGATACATAACGAAACCCGCGGTACACATCAATGCTAAAACGGATTTCTTCGTTTTCGGATAAAACGAGAGTTCCGATTTCCCGTAGAACGGTAAAGCTGCTTTCTCCCATATACACCTCCCGCGTGAAAAACTTTCGCGCCCCCTATTGCTAAGCCCGGAAAATATGATATGATGTTACTAGTTATATTGTAATGGGGAAACGCAAGAAAATCAAGTCATTTTTTAAAAATTTAGTTGGCGGCAAAAAATTTAAACTATTAATCACGTGAATTATGAGCGAACAAAACTCTTTAATCGGACAAGTTATATCGGGTTGTGAAATTTTGGAAAAAACGGCCGAAGGCGGTATGGGCGCCGTTTACCGTGCACGGCACAGAGCACTCAACCGTATTGTTTGTGTAAAGATTTTAAGTCCGGGGCTTTCTAAAGATAAAAAAGCCGTAGAGTTGTTTTTGACGGAAGCCCGCGCTATTGCGGAGCTGGATCACCCTAACATTGTGAACGTTTACAATGTGGGTAAAGAGGGCGGATACTATTTTATTGTGATGTCTTTTATTGAAGGGCAAACACTTTCTGCTATGCTCAAAAAAGAGAAAGTGCTTCCTATCAAAAGAGTACTTGATTTGTTTGACGGGGTGTTGCAAGGGCTTCACGCCGCACATGAAAAAGGTATCATCCACCGCGATATTAAACCTTCTAACATTTTAATTACGCCGCAAGGCCAGGCCAAATTGGTAGACTTCGGTATCGCTAAAAAAGTAGATAAAACCGGTTCTACCAAAACTACCGAACTGGCCGGCACGGCGTACTTTATTGCGCCGGAGCAGGCACTCGGTAAAAATTTGGATACCCGCGCCGACTTGTATTCTATCGGAGCCAGTTTATACTACGTGTTGACGGGGCGTTTTCCCTATAACGGTAAAAATACCATTGAAATTATTCAAAAACATATCAGCGATCCGGTGCCGGATCCGATTGCTTTGCGCAAAGATTTGCCCGCTTGGTTAGGGCCGGCGGTTCAAAAATTGATGAGCAAAAACCCCGACGACCGTTTCCAAACAGCCAAGGAAACATGCGAATATTTCCGCAAAATGCGTGCCGAAGACCAACTGAAGCTGACCAAGGGGGGAAACATTGATTTGGGCGGGGAAAGTGCCATGATTGTGCAGGAAGGGCGTCACCCTACGCAAACCTTGCGTACACAGCGGCAAATGCTTTCTTCCCAACCACCCATTGCAACGCCGGCCGCTAAGCCGCTGCCTTCCGCAGAGCAACCTGTGCAAGGCCCTTCCCTCATGCCTTCGCTTAGTGTCGGTGCTCCGGCACCCAAACCGGCTCCGGCTAAGTCCAAAGAACCGACGGTGCAAATGCTGGACGCGGCGAAGGTTAAGCCGGTTAAATCTTTCAGGCCCGTCACGAGTCGGTCCAAAATCCCCGGTTTGATTGGGTCCTTTATCCGTTCGGTGCGTCAAAAAACAACGGACCTATTGATATTTGTTCCCTTATTTGCCATGTTTACTGCCGTGGATACATATATGTTTTACCTGTTAGGAAAGATATGCTCGGTCCACGTATCGGCCGGGGCGGGATTTTTCCAAAATTTAGCGGCTCCGTTTATAGCGGAGCAGTACGCACCTAACCAACTGCTTTTTATGATTATTTGTGCCATTTTGCTGGTGGGTATATTTGCATTTTCGTCGTTGCGTGCATTTAAACATACAACCACCATTTTGCTGGCATTGACCGGTTTATCCTTTTTTGCGGGACTTTTTACTCCGCAAGTGCCTTTTATGCAGCTAAGTCATGTGTCTTCCCATTTGCTTTCTCCGCAGTACTACCTGTGTTATTTAGTGCTTGCGGTGGCGTGGGGGAGTTCGTTGTGCTTGACGGTAAACCGTTCCGGGGCGCAAGGGTTATTCGGGGCGTCGTTGGTCGTGTTTTCTATGGCGATGGCTTTTGCCTCCGCCTATTTGTCTATTGCGCCCAGCAAAGAAGAGCTTTTCTTTACCGTTTTATTATATGCCTCCATTTTTTGCGGATTGTGTACGATATTTTACTTGCTGGCCAAGTCATATAGAGACAGTGTGTTCTTACCGTTCTGTTTGTTTTTTGTGGCGGTAATCGGTATATGGGCGTATACGGTGTCCGGCTTGGGGGTTTCCCTTTATAACACGTTAGAAGGTTTAATCCCTAAAGTGGTGGTTCGCACGTCGCGTGTTATCACGCCGGAAGATGCCAAAGATGATGAGTTACAAGAAACCTTGAAAGCGGTTGCCCGTCCCAGCCAGTTTAACGATTTGGACCGGACGAATGAGCTGACCGGTAAATCGTTGGATAGCGCGGCTAAGATTTTACGTTCCCGCATTGAACGGGCTGCCCCGGGAGTATATACGGAAAATACCAAAGATTTATTAGCGGAAATGTTAGCCCCTTATTATCAAGGCGGTAAAGATCCCATGAAATTCAGTGTGTGGAGTTTTGCATTAACATATCCCATACAACACTTTAACCGGCACGCCAAAGAAAATGACGCGTACTTTTTTATCATTGCTATGTTGTACATGCTCGGCTTGTTGTGGTGCGCAGGCACTATTGTGCTGGGGGATGAGCTATGAGCCATTTTGATATTGAATTTGCAGCCGTTACCGATATCGGAAAGATCCGGGAAAAGAATGAAGACAACGTTTTAATTTCGTCCGATTTAGCCTTGGGTATTGTGGCCGATGGTATGGGGGGACACAGCGCCGGCGAAGTGGCCAGCAATATCGCGGTTTCCGTGTTGGCAGAAACGGTGCGCAAGATAAATGAAGGACGGCTTAAAATTCCCGATACTTTCCTGCCGAAGTTGGATTTCCCCGAACGCAAAATGTTAATGGCCGCCAATTTAGCCAATATGGCTATTTATTCTACGGCCCAATCTTCCAGCGTTTATAAAATGATGGGTACTACGATGACGGGGGTTGTTTTTAGTAACGATAACGCCATTGCCGTACACGTGGGGGATTCCCGGTTGTATCTTTTTCGCGAGGGGAAAATCGTCCAAATTACCACCGATCACTCTTTAGCTAATGAGCAAGTACGCCGCGGACTGCTGACCCGGGCCGAGGCCGACCGCTCTAAAATCCAAAACGTACTTACCCGTGCTATGGGTATTAAAAAAGATATAGAATTTGACTTACTGAAATTCCCCATCAAAGTTGGCGATGTGATGTTGCTTTGCTCCGACGGGTTATATAAAGGTTTACATGAATCGGATATGTCCCAAATTTTGCAAGAAGGTAAGAACCTGTCGCTTGTTAGACTATGCAAACAGTTAGTGCGCACCTCAAACGATAAAGACGGACAGGATAATATTTCGGCCGTTCTTATCAAAATTCTACCTGCTAAACCCTTGAGTTTCAAACAAAAAATTAAACGGTTTTTTGATTTTAAAAAAAACGTGTAGCTCTTCGGAACTTCCCAATCTTTTTTAGCACTCACAAAAAGGGGTTGACAATTATGTACAGATATGCTAAATTAGCATTATGCCAAGGCGAGTGCTAATAACACCGGCCGGGCACATCAACTTTAAATTCCGATAAAAAAGGAGTGTAGGAAATATGGCAGAAGTTAAAATTAAACCGTTGGGTGACCGTGTAATCGTAAAACCCATTGAAAGAGAGACGATGAAAGGGGGCATTATTATTCCGGACACCGCCAAAGAAAAACCGATGGAAGGCGAAGTGTTAGCCGTCGGGCCGGGTAAATTAAACGACAAAGGCGAACGCGCCGCTATGGACGTAAAAAAAGGTGACCGCGTCTTGTACGGCAAATACTCCGGCACGGAAGTAAAACTGGACGATGAAACGTATTTGATTATTCACCAAGACGAAATCTTGGGTATTTTGGGGTAAATTAAGAGGTAAATAACATGGCAAAACAAATTGTGTATGGCGATGAAGCCCGCGCCAAAATGAAATCGGGCATTGAAAAAGTGGCAAACGCTGTTAAAGTAACGCTCGGGCCGAAGGGACGCAGCGTAGTGTTAGAAAAAAAATTCGGCTCTCCGCTTATCATTGACGACGGTGTAACGATTGCCAAAGATATTGAGCTGGAAGACAAATTTGAAAACATGGGCGCGCAACTTATTCGCGAAGTGGCCTCCAAAACTAACGACGTCGCCGGAGACGGTACCACCTCGGCCACCGTGCTCGCCAACGCGATGTTGACCGAAGGCATTAAAAACATTACTGCCGGAGCCAATCCTACCTTAGTTAAAAAAGGTATTGAGATGGCCGTAGAAGCTACCAAAGAACAACTTAACAAAATGCACAAGCCGGTCAAAACCAAAGAAGAAAAAGCGCAAATTGCGACCATTTCTTCCAACGACCGCGAAATCGGTAATATGATTGCCGAAGCGATTGAAAAAGTCGGCGCCGAAGGCGTCATTACCGTAGAAGAAGGTAAAACCGCTACCACGCAATTAGATGTGGTGGAAGGTATGCAATTTGACTGCGGTTACATTTCGCCTTACTTCGTAACCGATTCCGAACGCATGGAGTGCGTGTTGGAAAACCCGTACATCATTATCACGGATAAGAAAATTTCGTCTATGAACGAGTTGTTACCGATCTTGGAAAAAATCGTACAAAGCGGTAAACAATTCTTAATCGTAGCCGAAGACGTGGACGGCGAAGCATTGGCCACTTTGGTAGTCAACAAACTGCGCGGTACTTTGAAAGGTTGCGCCGTAAAAGCCCCCGGCTTTGGCGACCGCCGCAAAGAAATGTTGGAAGACATCGCTATTTTGACGGGCGGTAACGTGATTAGCGAAGAACGCGGTATGAAATTGGACAAAGCCGAACTGCCGATGCTCGGCCAATGCGCCCGTGTAGTTATTGACAAAGAAAACACAACGATCGTCAGCGGAAAAGGCAGCAAAGAAGCCATTGCCCAACGCGCCAACCAAATCCGCAGCCAAATTGAAAACTCCAAGAGCGAGTACGACAAAGAAAAATTGCAAGAACGCTTGGCGAAACTTTCCGGCGGCGTAGCCGTTATCAGCGTAGGTGCGGCTACCGAAACCGAACTTAAGGCCAAAAAAGCCAAAGTGGAAGATGCCAAAAACGCCACCAAAGCCGGTGTGGAAGAAGGTATCGTGCCCGGCGGCGGTGTAGCTTTAGCACGTTGCCAAGCGGCGTTGGACGGTTTGAAAGCCGATAACGACGACGTGCGCACCGGTATCAATATCGTACGCACCGCACTCACGGCTCCGCTCAAACAAATTGCGGTCAATGCCGGTTTGGACGGCGCGGTAGTGGTGGATAAAGTGCTTTCCA
>JAGCMD010000060.1 GCA_017646765.1 Elusimicrobiaceae bacterium
GATGCCGCGGACTTCGGTGCGGTTGCCTTGCGTGGAAATGTCTTGCACCCAAATAAATCCGTTGCGGTAGGCGGTGGTTTCCGGACGTTTTTGGCGCGGCAGCAAGGTGTGAAAGTCCGAGGCCATCAGTACGTTATCGCTAAAAGAGGAGTTGATCGCTTGTCCGGGGTCCACGTTACGAAATCCTTCAAAAACAGCGGTAAAAGACTTGGAGTTAAAAGTTTCGTCTACGAGCGTGCCCCAGTCGCCGGCGTCCAGTGTGTATGCGGCATCGGCTCCCAGACTAGCCGCATCCAGCCGCGCGATACCTGCCCCCGTTTGAGAATCCGGCGTGAAAACAATTTTAATCGGACCGTGTTGAATAAGCGGGTTGTCATACAAGAATTGTACCAAGGTCATCAAAATGGCAATACCGGCTTTATTTTGGGCGCCTAAGACCGTATCTCCCGAAGATGTAATGAGGTCGTGTCCTTTGGCGCGCAACAGTTGCGGTGCTTCATAAGCGTCTAACGTCAAACGTTTTTCAGCGTTTAGCGTAATTTCGCCGCCTTTGTAATTGGCGTGAACTTGCGGTTTAACATCTTTGCCGGGAAGCTCCGGGGCTGTATCCAACGCGGCAAAAAACGCTACGGTGGGAGCGGGCTTACTTAAATTGGAGGCTACCTCCGCCGTTACAATCCCCGATTTGTCCACCTTTACATTGACGGCGCCGTTTTTCTTTAACTCTTTGGCCAGGGCCTTGGCAAACGTCAACTGTCCCGGTGTGCTGGGAACATTTTTGGACGCTTTAGATTGCGTATCAAACTTGACGTAATCGGTCAGGCGTTGAGTAAGCGTTTTTTTGGCAGATGCTTTATCATACTTGGAAAGTACTTTCCAGTCCGTTTCTTGGGCCAACGCGGTTACGGGTAACAACAAACCGGCCACCAATGCGGTTACTTTGATAATTTTATTCATTATTTTAAATCCTCCAACGAGGCAGTTACTTGCGCCAACGCCAACTCGGCGGCGGCTAATTCATCTTTGGTTTTTTGAATTTGCTCGGCCGGAGCGTGTTTAATGAAGTTCTCTTGCGCCAAACGCGCCAGGCGCGAGGCAATGTTGGCTTTGGCTTGCGCGAGTTCTTTATCCAAGCGCTTGCGCTCTTTGTCAAAGTCAATAAGTCCGGTAAGCGGCACATACACCGTTAAGTTTTCAAATACCGCGGTAGCCGTTTGTTGCGGTTTGGCGGCCTTGACCTCCATGGATAAGTTTTCAATTTTAGCCATCAGCCGGATATACGCCGCATAATCGCGTACGACGGCCAAATCGGCCTCGTTTTTGGCAGTAATGACCGCGGCAATTTTTAGTCCCGGCGGCACGTTAAATTGCGAACGTATCGTACGGATAGCGCGCGTAACGCCTTGGACAACATCCATTTTTTTAACGGCGTCCGGGTGGCAAAGCGCTGCATCAAATTGCGGATAGCTTTGGTTGAGCAAAAACTCTTCCGTTTCTCCCACATAGGGCTTGAGCGAGGCGGCAATTTCTTCCGTTACAAACGGAATCAGCGGATGTAAGGCCTTCAAAGTGCCGTACAAAATGTTGACGCACAACGCCATCACGTGCTCTTTTTCTTGCGTTTGAAAGCGTTGTTTGGCCAGTTCAATATACCAATCGCAAAAGTCGCCCCACAAGAAGTGATAAAGCGTATTGGCCGTTAGCGCCAAGTTGTATTTTTCAATTCCTTCGCGTGCGGTTTTGATAGCGTTTGTGTAGCGGTCTAAAATCCACTTGTCGGCAAGCTCGGTTACGTTTTTGGGCATAGCGAGCGGGCCGTTAATACCCTCCATATTCATTAAAATAAAGCGCGAAGCATTGTAAAGCTTATTGCAGAAATTACGTGACCCGGTAATGCTTTCTTCGGAGTAGGGGATGTCCTTGCCGGGAACCGCCTGCATCAGCAGTGAAAAGCGTACCGCGTCGGTGCCATATTTAGCGGTCATATCTAAGGGGTCAATTACATTTCCTTTGGACTTGCTCATTTTTTGGCCGCTCTTGTCGCGCACGATACCGTTGAGGTATACGTCTTTAAACGGCAATTTTCCGGTGAAATCAAGCCCGGTCATGACCATACGCGCTACCCACAGGTACAAAATTTCATACCCGGTAACAAGGGTAGAAGTAGGGTAAAAATGTTCCAAGTCTTCGGTCTTGCCGGGCCACCCAAAAACAGAAATTGGCCACAAGGAAGAGGAAAACCACGTATCCAATACGTCCGGGTCTTGCACAAGGTCGTGTCCGCCGCAATGCGGGCATTTTTCCGGTTTATTAAAAGAGACAATCGGCTTTGCGCCGTCTTCAAAGGACACTTTGGTTAATTGTTCACGGCCTTGTTGGTCGGTGGAGAAAGTCAACCCTTTTTCGCTGCAATGACGGCAGTACCATACCGGGATGCGGTGCCCCCACCAAATTTGGCGGGAAATGCACCAATCTTGTATGTTTGTAAGCCAATTCAGAAAGGGTGTTTTCCAGCTGGCCGGGTGGAACGCAAGTTCCCCGGTCTGGGCGGCTTTGATAGCGGGCGCGGCCAGTTTATCCATTTTAACAAACCATTGTTCGCTCATAAACGGCTCAATGGGTTGGTGGCAGCGGTAACAGGTGGAAACGTTGTTTGTATATTTTTCTTCTTTAACAAGTAGCCCGGCCGCGTCCAAATCTTTGACGGTTTCTTTGCGGCAGAGTTCTCTGTCCATCCCCAAGTATTTCTCGGGGCAGTTAATCATCTTACCTTTGTCGTTAATGACCGTCATAATGGGCAAGTTGTGGCGTTTGCCGACTTCGTAGTCGGTCGCGTCGTGTGCCGGGGTGATTTTTAACGCCCCCGTACCAAATTCCATTTCCACGGCTTCGTCGGCAATAATCGGAATAGCGCGGTTAGCCAGCGGGATAATTACTTTTTTACCCACGCTGTTTTTATAGCGTTCGTCTTTGGGATTAACGGCAATGGCCGCATCCGCGTAAATCGTTTCGGGGCGGGTGGTGGCAATGATAATGCCGTCCGAACCGTCTTCGCCTTTGTAGCGCAAATGCCAAAGTTTGCCGGCGTGTTGCTCGTGTTCTACTTCAATATCGGACAGAGCCGTAGAGCAGCGCACGCACCAGTTGATCAGGCGTTTACCGCGGTAGATGTATTTTTTATCCCACCATTGTTTAAAACACTCATACACGGCTTGGGCGCGTTTTTCGTCCATGGTAAAGCGGATATCACTTAAATCTAAGGCCCAGCCCATTTTGCGGAATTGGTTGAAAATGGCGTTGCCGCATTCGTTGTACCAGTTCCAAACGGTTTTGACAAATTCTTCACGTCCTAAATCGTGGCGCGATTTGTGTTCTTCTTTGGCGAGTTTTTTCTCAATAACGTTTTGGGTAGCAATGCCTCCATGGTCGGTGCCGGGTACCCAAAAAGCATCTTCACCAAACATACGGTGTGCCCGGATGAGTACGTCTTGCAGCGTGTCATTAAGTGCGTGGCCCATGTGTAAAGCGCCCGTGATGTTGGGCGGGGGAATAACAATAACAAACGGTTTTTTGGTTTTATCGTTCTTAGCGGCAAATAGTTTTGATTTTTGCCATTTGTCGGCAAGTTTTTGTTCTACTTCTTGCGGTTCATACGCTTTAGGTAACATATATTTTTCCTCGGTTTTAAAATTACGTGATGTGACTTCACGCGTAACCTATTTATATTTTACTAAATCTTGCGCTGTGAGAAAATTTATGTAAAAATATAAACAAAGGTTTTTATGAAAAAAATAGGTATTATTTGTGCGCTTTCGCGCGAGAAAGAACAATTATTTTCCCGGTTGCAAGCGGCTCATAACGTGCACGCCGGGCCGTTTGTGTTTGATGTGGGGAATTTAAACGGGTGCGAGATTATCCTTTCTCAAAGCGGTATGGGAAAAGTAAATGCCGCGCTAAATACATTGGAACTTATCAAAAATTTTGCGCCCGATTATGTAATAAATTCCGGGGTGGCGGGGGGACTTAATCCCGCGCTTGATACGTTAGATAGCGTGGTTGGTACGCAGTATGTATACCACGATATGTGGTGCGGTGACGGTAACGAGTACGGCCAAGTACAAGGATTGCCGACCTTTTTTCAGGCGGATAAAAGGCTGCTTGCCGCGGCTGAAAAATTACGTACCCAGGCTTCGCACGCGGTGCATACGGGGCTGATTTGCACGGGCGACCAATTTATCTCCGGCGAGGAACCGGTTGCCAAAATTTTGCAGCATTTTCCGCAGGCTTTAGCATGCGATATGGAATCGGCTGCCATTGCGCAAACGTGTTACCGTTATAAAGTACCGTTCTTAAGTATGCGTTTAATTAGCGACGTGGCCGGAAAGAAACAAACGAACGTTGACCAGTATGAAAATTTTTGGCAAACTATGGCCCATACGGGGTTTGAACGTTTATGGCAATTGTTGGGGGTGCTGACGGGGGAAGTGGCTGATGAATAAAATAGCAACTTTTGGTGTAGATCATGAAAAATTAAATCCCGGCGTGTATGTGGAACGCCGTGATGCGGTGGGCCCGAAGGCGGTTACCACGTTTGATGTGCGTCTTAAAGCACCGTACCGCCAAGCGCCTATGACGCCGGCGGTTATTCATACATTAGAACACTTGGGGGCCGTATATTTGCGCGAGCACTCCTCTTGGGCTGATAAAGTCTTATACTGGGGACCGATGGGCTGCCAAACGGGGTTTGATTTGCTGATTGCCGGTACGTGGGAAGCGTCGGATGCGGTACCGCTTTTGTGTGAAACTTTTTTATTTATCGCCGGGTTTGAAGGAACAATTCCGGGTTGTGAATACGCTTGGCAATGCGGGAACTACCGGTTGCATGATTTAGCCGGAGCCAAACGCGAGGCCCAACTTTTTGCGCAAGTGTTAGCCAATTGGAAACCGGAAGATAGTGTTTATCCCAGAAAGACCAATTAGTTTATTTTTTCGCTTGCGCGTGGTGCGCAGCGGTGGCATAATATTTGGACATGGCAGAAAAAGAGCAAACTGTTATAGAGGCCGAAGTAATTGATGAAACCGGACAGGTAATTTCACCGGTTTCGTCCCAGGACCATGCCCGGCCTTACGGGGATACCGGCGGACTGTTGGGGGGGATGTTAGTGCTGGTGGTTGGTTTTTTTGCTACGATGGCAGTTATCTTGTTTAGTGTATTTATCGTAGTGCCGCTGCTTTTGCTGGGACGTTTGTTGGGTTTTAGCGTACGCGTGCACAAGTAGTATCTTCGCCGATAAAATTTCCCAATTCTGTTTTAATTTGCTATAATAGATGAAGCGATTTTAACCGCGACACCGATTTTGGAGAGGTGGCCGAGCGGTTTAAGGCACAGTCCTGGAAAGACTGCATACGGGAAACCGTATCGAGAGTTCGAATCTCTCCCTCTCCGCCAGTTTTCTTACTAAAACACGCTATTTCTTTGTTGCTCACTTGCTCGAGTACCTCCGCGCTTCGCGCGTGACAAGCAGTACACTTCGCAAGTTCGCGCCTAGAACTAGCGTGTTTTATTTTGAAAACTCCCATACTTTCGTTTCAAAATAAACTTTCGCAAGTTCGTGCCTAAAACTCAAGCGTTTTTCTTTGATAAAACCTAGGCGTCTTTTTAGTTTGTGAGGGCGGTTCCGGGTGCCGCACGGGCAACCCGGCATGACAGCTTTATTTAATAACAAACCCTAATCGTAAGACACCGCAGTGCTTGCCGCCCGGGCCGTTTCTAAAAAATGTCATTCCCGAAAGGTTTGGGCGGCCCGCAGGGTTCGGGAATCTCCACTGCTTGAAATTACGTAAGGAGGAGATCCCCGAGTCCTCGCCGGACGGGCAACCCGGCATGACAACTTGATTTAATAACAGATTTTAAAATCGTAAGACGGCGCATTACAGATTTGCGCCGTGACAGTCTTTTATGTAATTGGTTGTTTATCC
>JAGCMD010000061.1 GCA_017646765.1 Elusimicrobiaceae bacterium
ACATGGGTGTAGATTTACAAACGTGCGCCCAAGCGCTTAGTAAATTTAGCGGCATTGCGCGCCGGTTTGCCTCTATCGGCAGTTACAACAAAATTGAAGTCGTGGACGATTTTGCACACAACCCGCACAAACTCGCCGCCACCATTGCGGCAGCCCACCTGCGCGGGAAAAGGGTGCTCGCGTTCTATCAGCCGCACGCGTTTACATCTATTAAACTGCTTACCAACGAATTTGTGGAAAGTTTCGCGCGTTCTATCGGTGCCGAAGACCACCTGTGGCTGACCGAAGTATATTATCCGGGCGGCACCATTCCGCAGGGCGTGTCTTGCCGCAGCGTATACGAGGGGCTTAAAGCACGCGGCATAAATGTAAGTTACGACGGCTGCCGCGAGCGCATTTTAGCCGACATGGCCGCTGCCGCCAAACCCGGAGACGTTCTTTTGGTGTTGGGCGCGCGTGATCCGACTTTAACCGACTTCGCCCGCAAATTATTACAAGCACTCAAAGAACACCAACCTGATTGCACCTGTAAAAGCTGTATGCTGGGCAACTGCTGCATGGGATACAGCAAATAATCTAAAACCCCGGTCCAATCACCCGGGGTTTTTATTACCGCCTTTTTAAATCACCCCTTGATTTTTGCGCGTTTTCCATTAAACTAGTATCAACCTCACACAAGGAGACACGCCAAAGAAATCTAAATTTTTGCCTTTTAGACTGCCCCATAAAACGGCGGTTTTTCCTACGCGCGGACGCGCGCGCGGTTGACAGCCGCCCTTTATAATGATTTAATAAATTACGGGCTCCCAATGCCCGTAACCACTTATCGGAGGACTTATGGATATTAAAATTACGGCCAAAAACATTAAATTAACTCCGGCCATTAAAGAATTTATCAATACGCGTGTGAGCAAAGTAGAAAACTTTTGCGACCATATCGTTTCTGCCCAGGTGCTCATCTCGGTAGAAAAGAAAATTTATCAAAAAGCGGAAATTATCTTGCACACCGGCGCCAAAAACACCATTAACGCCAGCGCTGTAGAAAGCAATCTTTATAAAGCAATTGATGCCGCTGCCGTAAAAGCCGAAGCGCAAGCTAAAAAAATCAAAAACAAAGCCAAAGCGCGTAAAGTCACTAAAAAATCGGTCAAAACCTTAGAAATGGATCCGTTTACCGATAATGTGATGTTGCCGCAAACGGATGTAAAATTCTCCGTTATTAAACAAGTGGAAGTCTTGCCTATGAACCCGGAAGATGCCGCCTACGAAATGGAACGGCTGGGGTATTCCTTCTGGATTTTCTTAGACGAAGATTCCAAACAAATTAACTTGATCTTCAAACGCTTAGATGGTACGTTTGGACTCATCAAACCGATTAAAAGAAAATAAAATCGGAGCGCAAATGGAATTTACCAAATCCATTACCGTAGCAGAACTACTCCAGGTTAAGCGCCTTAACCTGGAGTTGGTCTGCGGGAAACGGTATCTGCGCCGCGAGATTACCCTGGGCAGCGTCAATCGTCCCGGGCTGGCGCTGAGCGGGCATTTGGATAATTTCCGGGCAAAGTCTGTTCAAGTTTTCGGACGGGGCGAACACGCATTTTGCCAAAAAGAAAATAAAACGCGTCTGCGCGCCAACATCACTAAAATGTTAAGCGAAGGCTCGGTTCCGTGTGTGATTATGACGGCCGATTTAACACCGCCCGCCGCGGTGCGCAAAGCGTGTTTAGGCGCGGATGTACCCGTGTTAAAAACAACTATGGAGTCTTCCGCCTTTGTGGCCGAATTTTCCCGCTATTTAGATGAAAAATTAGCACCGGTTACACATGTGCACGGAGTGCTTGTAGATGTAAGCGGTATGGGCGTACTTATTCGCGGGGAATCGGGCATCGGCAAAAGCGAGTGCGCGTTGGAACTTATCAAGCGCGGGCATATTTTAGTGGCGGACGATGTAGTGGAAATCCAAAAAAGCCGCGGCCGCTATTTAGTCGGCTCCTGCCCCACCATGCTCAAACATTACATGGAAGTGCGCGGGTTGGGTATTTTAGATGTGCCCTTGCTTTTTGGCGTGGGCTCCACCTTAGATGAAGCCAAAATTGATATGGAAGTAGTGCTTACTTCCCCCACAAAACAGCCCATTGATCGCTTGGGCGTAGAACAAAAAACATCCGATATTTTAGGGGTAGAAATTCCCTCTTTAGGGCTTCCGGTTACGCCGGGGCGCAACCTAGCGGTACTGATTGAAGTGGCCGCTTTAAACCAACAACTCAAAAGCCAAGGAATTTTTTCGGCGCAAGAATTTAGTCAGAAAATTTTAAACAAAATGAAAAAAGCAAACGGAGCCTCCCATGCAAAATGAGAAGAAACGCCTTTTTATCATTACCGGTATGAGCGGCGCGGGCAAATCACAAGCGCTTAAAATGTTCGGCGATTTAGGTTTTTACTGCGTGGACAATTTGCCGCTGGCCCTATTTGAAAATTTTATTTCTTATGTGCGGCTAAATGACGCCACACGCAACATTGCCTTAGGCGTAGATGTACGCGAAGAAAGCCGGCTTAGACAAATGCCGGATATGCTCAAAAAATTGGAAGCAAATGATTTTTCCGTAAAAGTTATTTTCTTAAATGCATCTGATGAGTGCTTAATTAGGCGTTTTTCCGAAACGAAACACAAACATCCTATTCATAAAAAATTGGTGGCCGCTATTGCCCACGAACGCAAAGCGATGGCTCCTATGCGTCAACTGGCCGATGAAATTATTGATACTTCCGGTTTAAAATTAGGGGAATTAAAAGAAAAACTTTCTTCCCTTTTATCCCTTACCCGCGCGGGAGATATGCAAATACAGGTAATGTCCTTCGGTTTTAAGTATGGCCTACCCATGGAATGCGATATTGTGATGGACGTACGGTTTTTGCCTAATCCCTATTACGTGCCTGAATTAAAAGAAAAAACCGGGCTGGACCCCGAGGTCCAACAGTACATTATGTCTTTTAAAGAAACCCGGGAATTTGCGGAAAAATATGCCGATTTGATTCAATACTTAATTCCCAAGTATATCAAAGAAGGAAAAAGCTACTTAACGATTGCCATGGGCTGCACCGGCGGAAAACACCGCAGTGTGTTTATGGCACATCAGTTAGCGGCACACTTAAACAAACTGAAGCTCAGCGCTTCAGAATTTCATAGAGATATAGGGGTATAATACCATGGTTAAAATTATTTTAGTTACTCACGGCCATTTAGCCAAAGAAATGTTGGATACGGCGGCCCAAATTATCGGCAAGCCGGCTGATGACGGGTTTGCCACCTTTGCCGTTACCACGACGGCTTCGGTACAACAAGAAGCCGAAAAATTGCAAAAAGCGTTAAAAGAATGCCCGGACGGAGCTGTTATTTTAACGGACATCTTCGGCGGAAGTGCTACCAACATTTCGCTGACCGCCAGCAAAATGATGCCCAACTGCCATGTGATTACAGGGCTCAATTTAAGCATGTTATTAACCGCTATCAACAGCCGTAAAAAATTAACCGCCAAGGAACTGGCCGGAAAAATTGAAGCGGACGGTAAACGTGCCGTTATTAACGCAACCGAACTTTTGATCTAGGAATTTAAGATGCCGATTGTTTTTGTACGTGTAGATGACCGATTGATTCACGGTCAAGTGGTGCAAGCCTGGTTACCACAATTAAATGTGGACGAGGTGATTATCCCCCGCACGAAAAAAAACAAAGATACTTTTAATCAAGGATTGTTACGTCTAAGCCTTCCCTACGAATATGAACTGTCTTTTATGGAAGTGGAAAAAATTGCTTCCTATGCGGCGGGCTCTTCCCGGCGGTTGTTCTTACTGATGGGCTCTTTACAGGATTTATCCGAACTTATTACCAACGGCGTGCCGGTACGGAGCGTCAATATCGGCGGGATGCATTTTAAAGAGGGGGCACAAAAATTAGCCGACCATGTTTTTTTAGATGCACAAGATAAACGGCTGCTTAAGCTCGCGCGGGATTTAGGCATTGATATAGAAACGCGCGCGGTGCCCAACGGGCCTTCCCTTTCCGTAAGAGAGGTATTTGATGAGCCTTGAACTGTTGCTCCTTTGCCTCTTGGCGGCTGTATTGGAATTGGACACTACGTATGCGTTTCAATTAACGCTTTCACGCGGAATTATTGCCGGGCCGATTTTCTCGTTGTTAACCGGCGACTATGCCGCCGGCTTACAAGTAGGCCTGTTTACCGAATTACTCTTTGCGGACATCAACCCTCTGGGGGCTATTTTGCCGCCCAGTGCCGTCGTATGCTGCGCCATTGCGCTATCCTTGCATGCGCTGGGAATTGAACTTTGTTATGCATTTATCGTAGCGGTGTTGGGCGCACTCTTTTTTGTGCAAGCCGAACGGCACATACGCAAACAGCGCGTGCGGTTGCTGGTCTCTTGGGAAAAACGCATCCAACAAAATCCCGATTCTATTTTCCGCTTTTTGTTTTTAGAACTCGGAGCTTGCTTTTTAATCAATTTCGTTATCATTTCGCTATTTGTAGGAGTGAGCGGCGCTTTTATGCGCTGGCTGCAGCCGTTTATACCGGTAAAAGCTTTTTATGCCTGCCAATTTTCTTTTATGGCAGTACCGTGGATAGGGCTAGCCTCACTTATACCGGAATTTAGACTTAAAAAGAGATAAACATGAAATTTACAGAACAACTCGGTCTATTTGTACGTTCGTTTTTTCTACAAACTTGGTGGAACTATCAAAAGTATCAAAACCTAGGGCTGTTTTTTGTCATGTGGCCGTTTGTAAAAAAATTGTATCGGGGAAATGAAGACGGTATCCCCTCCGCACTGACGCGTTATTTAAGCACATTTAACACCCAACCGGCAATTGCCTCTTTCTGTTTTGGAGCATTGGCCAAACAAGAAGAAACTATCGCCAAGGCCAAAAATTTAAACGAATTTAACGAAGAGGTCCTGGAATGGAATTCTATTAAGCAAGGGCTTACTATTACCACAGCTTCTATCGGGGATCGTTTGTTTTGGGGCACCTTAAAACCGCTTACACTGCTGCTGGGACTATTTATTTCGCTGTTACTGGGCATACATGTATTTGAATTACAACAGGAAGAAACCATCCCTTTGATGTATGCCTTTGCGGGAGGCGCAGCCGCCTTCTTAGCTTTTAACACCATTGCTCTTTTTGTTAAATGGGAAGGCATCAAAATCAGCTACGAAACACCGTCCAACGCTTGTTTCGGACTTACAAAATTTGATTGGAACCGTACCATCTATAACGCTAAAAAGATAGGGTTAGCCTTAACCGTAGGTCTGATTTTGATGGGAATGTATTATTATTTGCGTGATTTCCAACAAGTGCCGGATGTGCACTTTGTTACCCGCGCAATACTCGTTTTATTCTTTGTTTGTATTAGCTTTCTAACGCACCGGCTGCGTATACCCAATATATATCTTTATTTGGTATCCGTCGTTTTATTTAACTTGTTCTGCTATTTGTAACGGGAGAGACATGATAGAATACGATTTAAAAATAATCAATCAATTGGGCTTGCACGCACGCCCGGCCGCGCTGATTGCACAAACGGCCGGAGGGTTTACCAGCGATATTCATCTTTCTAAAGAACAAGTTACGATAGATGCCAAAAGCATTATGGGTATTATGATGCTGGCAGCCGAACACGGTTCCACCTTGCATCTAACCGTGCAAGGCGCGGATGAAAAAGAAGCAGCCGAAGCTATCAAACAACTTTTTGAAAACAAATTTAATGAGGAATTTTAAATGCTCGTTTTAAAAGGGATTGCAGCCAGCCCCGGTGTGGCAATCGGTCCGGCGGTGTTACTGCCGGGAGAGAATTTTGCGCTTTCTCAGCAATATATTCAAGAAAACGAAATTGCCACCGAAACCCAAAAAATCCACCAAGCCATGCAAAAAACGCTGGCCGAGTTGGACGAATGCGAGCAAAAAGTATTGGGCACCTTGGGGGCAGAGTACGCCAACTTAATGTCTACCCACAAACTTATTTTGCAAGACCCGGTGCTCCATAAAACAATCCTTCAAAAAATAGAAAAAGAACAACTCAGTGCCCAGGCAGCTATTTTATTTACCTTGCAAGAATTGGCCGCCGAATTTCAAAAAATAGAAGACCCGTTTTTTAAAGAACGCCGCAACGATTTGTTTGATGTCGGTAAGCGCCTGGCCGGCAATTTAACGGCCGGTAAAGATAATTTCTTGGCGTCCATCAAAAAACCGTCATTGTTAGTGGCGCACAATTTGTACCCGTCCGATACAATTAACTTACAAGAAAACCAAATCTTAGGTTTTTGTACAGATGTCGGCGGCAAAACCAGCCACACCGCACTTTTGGCGCAAAGCTTAAATATCCCGGCCGTGGTAGGTTTATCCAGCGCTTCTAAAGACGTGCATGCGGGTGACACTCTTATCATAGACGGCGAAAACGGCCTCTTGGTTATCAATCCGGACCGTTACACCCTGTCCAACTACCGCAAAATTCAGCGCGATATTAAAAAAACGGAGTCGTTATTAAAAACCATCAACCATTTGCCTATCGTTACGCAAGACGGAAGGTCTTTTAAACTTTTTGTTAATTACGATCCGCGCACCGATAACAAAGACAACAAACGCCTTATTACCGACGGGCTTGGTCTATTACGCACGGAATTTATTTTTATGGGAACGCCGGTGCCTCCATCGGAAGATGAACAGTATAATGTATATTTATCCGTTGCCAAACGTTTTGATATGCGCCCGGTTACCATCCGTTTGGCCGACCTGGGGGCCGATAAAATGCCCGATTTTCCGCTAGACGAATTTGACCAAGACGAAAACCCGTTTATGGGGTGCCGCGGGATACGTTTACTTTTAAAAAACCCGGAACTTTTACATACCCAGCTGCGTGCTTTGGTGCGTATGGCGTGCGAAGTCCCGGCGCAAGTGCGCATTATGATTCCGATGGTGTCTTCGGTAGAAGAGGTGCGCCATGTGCGCCGCGCATTTGATGCAGTGCTGGAAGAATTTGCCAAACAAGGCCGACACCCCGTAAACAAAATTGCATTGGGCGCTATGATTGAAGTGCCGGCGGCTGCCATTGCGTTAGATGGTATGATTGGAGAGTTAGATTTCATCTCTATCGGCACGAATGATTTAATACAATACCTGGTCGCGGTGGACCGTGTCAACCAAGAAGTGGCCCACATGTACGACCCTTGCCACCCGGCGGTAGCACGTACATTAAATGCTATCATTCAGACGGCGCACAAACGCCATAAAGCCGTGAGCATTTGCGGGGAAATCGCCTCTGATGCCAAAATGCTGCCGCTGTTGCTTGGCTTAGAAGTGGATGCGCTGTCCGTCACGCCGCGTATGTTTTTACGCGTGAAAAATAACATCCGCAATTCCAATTTTGAACATTGCTCGGATCTGGCGCAAGCGGCTCTTTTAATGGGCAGCTCCGAAGAAATCCGTAATTTAATTGAGCAGAACGACGAACATGAAAATCCGTAATTTTTCCATCGTGGCGCACATTGACCACGGCAAGACAACCTTGTCAGACAGAATTTTAGAGGACACCGGCACCGTGCCCAAGCGCAAAATGCAGGCACAACTCTTAGACGGTATGGACTTGGAACGCGAACGCGGCATTACCATTAAAGCCAAGGCCGTGCGTATTGCCTACAAAGATTACATTTTGAATTTAATTGACACCCCCGGCCACGTAGATTTTTCGTACGAAGTTGCCCGCTCGCTCCGTGCGTGCGAAGGCGTGCTTTTATTAGTGGACGCGTCGCAAGGGGTGGAAGCGCAGACGGTCGCACACGCGCATTTAGCGCAAAGTTTAGGACTTAAAATTATCCCGGTTATGAACAAAGTAGATTTATCACAATCGGACGCAGACGCTTCCGAAGAGCAACTGTGGGATATTTTGCGCGAACCCATTGAAGCTGAGCGTGTCAGTGCCAAAACCGGCATGGGCATTGAACATTTGTTAGACCGCATCATCGCCGACATCCCCGCCCCGCAAGGTGACGAAAAAGCGCCTTTGCGCGCCCTCATTTTTGATTCGTACTACGATCCGTTCCGCGGCGTAGTAATGTATATCCGTCTGGTAGACGGCACGATTAAACCGGGGCAAACGATTCAATTTATGTCCTCGGGCGCGACGTACAAAACCGAAGAAATCGGTTTTATGACACCCAAACAACTCCACAAGTGCGACCAACTATCTGCCGGAGAAGTCGGTTATTTAGTCGCCGGAATTAAAGATATTCACCAAGTAAAAGTGGGCGATACGGTAACCTTAGCCGAACGCCCCGCAACCGAAGCTCTGCCCGGTTATGCCGAGGCAAAACCGGTTGTATTTGCGTCCATTTTCCCGGTGGAAACGACCGATTTTCCGCTGCTTAGAAAAGCCCTTGAAAAACTGAATTTGTCGGACTCCTCTTTCCATTACCAAAGTGAAACTTCCAAGGCGCTCGGGTTTGGTTTCCGCTTGGGGTTTATGGGCATTTTGCACATTGAAATTGTCAAAGAACGGCTAGAGCGCGAGTTTAATTTATCGTTAATTGCCACGAGTCCGAACGTCGTGTATCACGTAAAATTTACGTCGCGTAAATCACACCCGCAGGAACTCGCCGCCCTGCCCGATGCGCCCGACGACCCGGGATATAAAATTATTGATAATCCGGCCAATTTTCCGCCGCACGGAGATATTATTGATATTAAAGAGCCCGTTATCCATATTACCATTGTAACGCCGGTGGAATTTATGGACGGCGTGATGACACTACTAAAAGAAAAACGCGGTACGTTTATGAATATGGACCATCTGTCCAATCAGCGCGTGATTATCAAGTACGAAATGCCAATGGGCGAAATGGTGATTGATTTCTACAACAAATTAAAATCGGTTTCCAAAGGGTATGCTTCGTTTGATTACGAGGTGGCCGGCTTCAGAAGTTCCGACGTAGTTCTCATGGAAATTTTATTACACGGCTCGCCGGTGGATGCGCTTTCTGTAGTCGTGCATAAAGACAAAGCGCAAACCATGGGGCGCGCGCTTTGTGCCAAGTTAAAAGAGTTAATCGGCCGCCAACAATTTGAAGTGGCTGTACAGGCCGCCGTCAACGGAAAAGTCATCGCGCGCGAGACGATACCCGCTTTTAGAAAAGACGTTATCGCTAAATGTTACGGCGGTGACATCACCCGCAAACGCAAACTCTTAGAGAAACAAAAAGAAGGTAAAAAACGGATGAAATCTATCGGCAGTCTAAACATCCCGCAAGAAGCGTTTGTGGCGATGCTTAAAATTGACGAAGAGTAGTACTCGCCGGACGGCCCCCTTGCCGGGGGCAGACGTGAGGCCTAAAATCTCTTTTAGCTTTTACCGCGCTCTTACATAATGTGGACTTCGTATTTCCCTCTTAAGGCCTCGGACCTCTTACCGATTTTTGCGCAAACTTCCGTTATACGGTTTGTATGTTATGCTGCAGCGGTGCTCGCCGCCCCCGGTCTTAAGCCGCTGTTTGCGCTTGGTAGAACTTGCCATAAAACAGATTTTGTGTTTTGCTAAATTGGGCCTTCATATCCACACAAAAACAAACATCCCCCGGATTTATACCCGGGGGATATTTGTATGGGAAGTTAAGTTTACCGGCCGGTAACTACCGTGCAGACTTCGGCATAAACCGCGTAGCCTTTAATTTCTTTATCAATAGAGGCCACTTGGGTAATTCTACCGTTTTTCTTGGCAGCTTCTACCGACATATCACCCGAAACAAGCAGCCCCAACACGTTGGTCGCACAGGCACGGCCGACTTTAGTCCCGGTGTTGCCGGTAACCATTAACGGTTGAGTGGTTTGGGCAAACAAAGCCATGCCGGCTTCTGTAGCGGGAGTAGCACAAGCGCCCAACATCAACGTACTGACAGCAAGTAATATTACTTTTTTCATGAAACGCTCCTTAAATAATATATCTTACTCTTTTACTATAACATATTTCCCGGCTTGCCCACAAAAACCCCGCTCGTAAGAGCGGGGTTTTGAATTGTATTTCCGTTTCCAACAACCAACAATTAACGTTTGGAGAATTGGAAGCGTTTGCGGGCACCGGGTTGACCGGGTTTCTTTCTTTCCACCATACGCGGATCGCGCGTAAGGTAGCCCGCTTTTTTAACGGTTTTTTTAATATCTTCGCTAATTTGCGCCAAGGAGCGGGCAATCGCGTGACGAAGCGCGCCGGCTTGGCTGGAAATACCGCCGCCGTTTACGCGGGCGGTAACGTCGTATTCTTTTTCCAAATTGGTTACAACGAGCGGAGATTTTACCATCGCTTTGCAGCGGGTATGGTTGCCAAAATACTCGTCTAACGATTTGGCATTTACCGTAATATTACCTTTGCCTTTTAACAAGGAAACTTGCGCGACAGAGGTTTTTCTTCTTCCGGTTTTTAAGTCTTTGGTATTGTTCATAAAATTCCCTCTTATTTACCCATGCGTTCCGTGAAGGTATGTTCTTCGCCGGCAAACAAGCGCAAGCGTTTCATGCGCGGCGCGCGGAGTTTGTTCTCATCTAACATGCGTTTAACCGCAAGTTCAAGCACGCGGGTCGGATTAGTTGAAAGCACTCTTTTTACCGGAGTTTCCTTCGCGCCTTTGGCGTAACCGGAGTGAGAGAAATATACTTTCTGCTCCATTTTTTTACCGGTCAATTTGATTTTGCCCGCATTGGTAACTACGACAAAGTCTCCGCAGTCCATATGAGGCGTATAGGTTTTTTTGTGTTTACCCATTAAGAGCACGGCAATTTTGGTAGCCAGTCTGCCCAAGGTTTGACCCGTGGCATCAATGTGGTGCCATTTACGGGTGGTTTCTACTTCCTTAGCGGAAGGTAAAAATGTTTTTGTCATGTTTAGTTTCTACCTTTTGTAATTATTTCGCGCGGAGTGGTAGCCGCACGTAGTAATGACTCGTGGTTTCTTATATATTATAACAAAATGGAAGATTTTTTTCTTGAAATTCTTACTTTTACAACATTTTTTGCGCTTGTAAAAGCAGCGCACGCACTTTGGGCAATGTATCTAAACGCACAAACTCTCCGCGTACAGTAGCCGCATTGGGGAATCCGTTTATCCAATATCCGGCCGTCTTGCGGCTGCGGTTAATGCCAATATGCTCCCCGTAATAAGACACATTTTCTTCAACAAGCCTTAAATAAATCTCCAGCCGTTTCTGCGGCGAACGGCTTTGCGGAGTGCGGCCATCAAAAGTGTCTATAATATCTTGGAAAATAAAAGGATTCCCCACCGCACCGCGCCCTATCATTACGCCTGCACAACCGGCCTCTAAAAACTCTTGGGCACGCCCGGCGTCCGTCACGCCGCCATTGCCAATAACCGGGATTTTAACCGCCGCGCACGCCGCGGCCAATGCTTCCACATTAGGTTTCCCGCTATGCATATCCACGGCAGCACGGGCGTGTAAAGTTACCGCCGCGGCTCCGCAATCTTCGGCCAATTTGGCTAGCCGCGCGCCTAAAAATTCCTTGTGATTTAAGGCAATGCGCGTTTTAAGCGTAACGGGAATTTTCACACTTTTGACAGCCGCCGTTAAAAGCCGCGCCAGTTTTGCCTCGTCTTTCATCAACACGCAACCGGCCCCGGCCTTGTTTATTTTTTTAACCGGGCAACCGGCATTTAAATCTATGATGTCTGCCCCGGCCAGTTCCGCTTGACGGGCGGCTTCTTGAATGGTTTGTTCGTCCGCTCCGAAAATCTGCATAGATACGGGATGCTCTTTAGGACTTACTTGCAGCATACGTCCGCTCTTTGCATTACCGTAATGCAACGCATGGGCAGACACCATCTCCGCACAAACAAGGCCCGCGCCGCCCTGCAAACAGAGCACCCGGAAAGGCGAATCGGTAATTCCGGCCATAGGCGCCAACACTAAATTATTCGGTAACGTTACAGAGCCGATAGTAAGCGGGTAAATTAGTTTCATTTAATCACTTTCCAACGGCCCGTTTTAGGCAAAGCCACTTGTTTTTGCCGTACTAAACAAGCACGCATAATTTGGCGGGCTTCCACAAATGTATTTTTAAATTCCAACGAATCTATAAAATAATCATGTCCGAAACCGCCGGCCAACACATGGTCGGTCACGGCGAAACGGTACGTGTCTTGCGGGCGCACAATACGGCCGTTGTTTAAAGTAACTTTTTTAATGGTTTTACCGGCAGGCCCCGTTTGATACTCTACGGTAAAGCCGGCAATCTGCGGGAAATTATCTTTCGCAGCCAAAGAAGCTTCCAACGCTTTTACAAACATTTCACCGCGCATAGTTAAAAACGTGATGTTATCCCCGTAAGGATACATTTTATACAAATCATACTCCGTAATAACTCCGGACGGTAGCGAACTGCGAATAGAATCTGCATTTAAAATAGCCCCGTCTAACTTGGACCATTTATACAAACAATCCGCCAGCAAATTGCCCAAGACCGACTCCCGCCCGCGCATAGTAATAATTTCCCGTTCCGACTTAGATACCCGGGCATTGAGTTTATGCTGTGTTTCGTTTTGCAGGCTTTGCGCTTGCGCGGCCAAGGCGGTGTCTTCCCCCCATGTTTTTTCCAGTAACGGGATGTCCTCAAAGGTGATATCTTGCGGTTGATTGTTTTTGTCAAAAGTAACGCGCACAAAGCCCACGCTGTCCAATTTGGCGCCCGGATAAACCAAATAGGTTTGGTTTACGGTATCGGTTTCTGCCATTTCATGGTCCTTATTAGCACTTAAAATTAAATTGATTCCCGGTACCTCTTCGGCCAATAACGCATCTGCCGGGGCATCGGCCGTGTCGTCTTCTAAAGCACTAAGTAAAACAATAAAATCTACCCCTTTATTTTGCAAAAGCGCTACCATCTGCTTGGCAGTTTCCACCGGATTTTGTACTGAAAATCCGGTCAATCGCGTTTGATACACGCGCAGTGCCTCGGGGCTGACCAGCCCAAACACGCCCACCTTAATCCCATTTTGCGTAAAAATCCGATAGTCGTGCATGGGCCACGGAATTTGATTATCTAATTTTAAATTAGACACTATTACCGGATAGGGAAGTTCTCGCACAATACCGCGTAAGGCCGGCCAACCGAACAAAAAATCTTTGTCACTTAGGGAAGAGGCCGTGTAGGGAATTTCTTTTAAGAAGGGGGTAATAAATGCCCCTTGTGTAATGGCGGCTTCCGGTGCTGCACCAAACCAGTTTCCCCCGTCAAACAACAAGTACGGTTCGGTCCGCTGATTTAGAAAAGCCTTGAGCACCCCATATCCGCCCGCTTGCCGGTTGGCAAAACGCGGCTCGGGACGGCTTTGATAAAAACCTTGCGTATCTGCCGTGTAAAAAATATCCAAATGCACCGGTTCTTCTTGGGCGCAAGCTCCCAAGAAGAACGCCAGCAAAAAAATAATCCCACGGCTATTTTTCATATTTCTGTTTATCTGACCGCCACACGGCCTTCCGGACCGGGTTTAAGCGGTTCTTTGCGCGTGCCTTTGCCAAGTCCCTCTTCAATAAGTTGGCGAATAGTTTTGGTACCCACTTGCTCTTTTTTATTATCCGGGATAGACTTAAAAACAGCGCCTTCGCTGCGGCCCTGCGCAATAAATGAGTTGGTCGCTATCGTGTAATTTTTGTGGTTTTCAAGCGGCTTAGTATTAACCCAAATACGCAAATCTTTCACTTTGCCTTTTTTGTTATACACAAAAGAAACCGCCAATCCCGAATAAGCAAACCGCGTTTTACCTTTAGAAAGCCCGCTTTTTACAATGCGTTTTAACATGCGTCCGTCTACCGTCATACGGGTAATTGTATTTTCAAACGGATGAATGTTGATAACATCCCGTTTGGTAACAGCGCCCTGCGGCATATCTACCCGCGTACCGCCCGTATTGGTCACAAACACGTCTACTCCGGCATACGCGCGGCCCAAATCAGCCACCCAGTTATCTAATGAGTTATCTAAAAATTTAGGATTGCCGGCGCGTTTGGGCATGGGCTCTTCCGTATAACCCAGCACTTCATCCACGCCCGGTTCACGCAAGCGTTCGGTCAGTTTTAAAATGCTTGCATCTTGACCGGTTTTATTGATATACAGGGGTATAATTTCCGACTTAGCCGACACGAACTTCCCGGTTTTATTATCGGTAGTAATGGTTACTTTGCTAACATTTTTAGTATAACAACCGCTTTCCGCAAACAACACACCGTTTATTTTTTTATTCTGGATAATTTTATGTGCATGGCCGCCCAACACCACGTTTACACGCCCGGCGAATTTCTCGGCAATTTCTGCCACATACGAACCCTTTTGTCCGTGCTTGTCATCCGCCACAGAATCATGCACGAGCACCACTACCGCGTCGGGATTTTGTTTTTCAACTTGCGTAAGTGCCGTCTCCAACGCTTCTAAGGGTTTAGTAAACGCATAGCGTTGTGTATCTTGTGTAGGATGGTTATTGGCCAAGCCGATAACGGCTATTTTCACACCGTTACGGGTAAAGATTTTATACGGTTCAACAGGCGCCGGATACTTAAGCGTGTCAGCCTCTACAAAATTGGCCGCCAAAATAGCGAATTGGGCTTTGTCCAAAATAGCCGGAACAGCCGCGTCTGTAAAATCAAATTCGTGGTTGCCGATGGTCGCCGCGTCATATTTCAGCGCGTTCATAATTTCCACACTTTTTAGTCCTTTGGAATTTTTGGCCTCTATGGTACCGTTGGCGAAATCACCGCTATCCAAAAGCAGGTAATTCTTCGGTCCCTTTTTTAATACCGCGGCTAACGCGGCAAAACCGCCCTGGCCTTTTTGGGGGTAGTAAAAGCCGTGAGTATCGCTGGTATGATAAACCACGGTATCTTTGGCGCTTAACGCAAAGGGGAGCAAAAGCGCGGTCAGCAAGAGTACTAATTTTTTCATGCAATGTCTCCTTGGGGAATATAATTGCCCGGTAAAATACCGGGCAACACGTTACAAACTACGCTGTTTATAAAACGGCGATATGGCACGCAAGCGTTCCACTATAGGCGGCAACTCTTTGAGTACCAAATCAATATCAGCTTCCGTATTTTCGTCCGACAGCGAAAACCGGATAGAACCGTGCGCAAACTCAAACGGCACTTTCATCGCGCGCAAAACGTGCGACGGCTCCAACGAACCCGATGTGCACGCCGAACCGGAAGACGCACAAATGTGAAAATCGTTTAAGTACATTAAAATTGATTCACCTTCAATATATCCAAAACTAATGTTAGTGGTATTAGGTACGCGGTTTTGTGCGTCTCCATTGATTTTAACGTCGGCAATGGCAGCTACAATGCCTTTTTCCAACTTATCCCGCAAAGCCGCCATCTTTTGTATACTGCCGTCCGTTAAACGTTTCTTTGCCAACTCCGCAGCTTTGCCGATACCCACAATGTAAGGCACATTTTCCGTACCTGCCCGACGGTGTTTTTCCTGATGCCCGCCCACCAAATAGGGTACAAAACGCGCCCCGCGGCGTACATACAACGCACCGATACCTTTAGGGCCGTGAAACTTATGTGCACTGACTGATAAAAAATCGGCACAGACTTCTTGTACATCTATCGGTATTTTTCCGGCAGCTTGTACGGCATCCGTATGAAAAAGGGCTCCGTGCGCGTGGGCAATTTTTGCAATTTCTTTGACGGGAAAAATCGTTCCCGTTTCGTTGTTAGCCCACATCACAGACACTAAAGAGGTCTTATCATCAATCAAGCTTTTCAGTTCTTCCAAATCAAATCGGCCGTTTTCATCTACGCGGATAAAATCAACCCGCCAACCCCGGCTCTCCAATAACCGGCAGGGCTCTAAAACAGCCGGGTGCTCTACGGCAGAAGTAATAATATGTTTTTTATCCGGGAAGGCTTCCGCCGCCGAAAATAGCACCGAATCGTTACTCTCGGTAGCACAAGAGGTAAAAATTATTTCGTCGTCATAGGCAGCGTTGATAAGCTCTGCCATTTGGTGGCGGGCCGCCTCAATCGCGTGGCGGTTTTGTCCGCCAAAAGTATGCATACTGGATGCGTTTCCGTACTTGTCGCTAAAGTAAGGTAGCATGGCCTCTACTACTTGCGGATAGCAACGCGTGGTGGCATTATTATCTAAATAAACTTCCTTCATATTAAGCCTGCTCTACGGTAATAGATTTATCCAATTTTTCTTGGAGCGTTTTTTCAATAAAATTTTTAAGTGTCGCCTGGGCATTGATACATCCGCTACACATGCCGATAAGCCGTATTTTAACCGCATTACCGGAAAGATCTACCAGCTCGGCTGAGCCGCCGTCCATATTTAGTTTTGGGCGGATTTCTTCTTCTAACACTTTTTCCACGGCTTTGATTTTTTCAACAATCGTCAGCTCATTAAACGACTTTTGGACAGCGGCCGCCTGTACCATCCCGTTAACCTTATCTAAAATTTTTTGGATATCTGCTTTACACCGCCCGCACGCACCGCCGGCCTTTGTAAAATGCGTTACGTCTTCTACGGTTTTTAAGTGGTTCAAACGAACGGCTTTAATAATCGCTTCTTCCGACACATTAAAACAGCGGCAAACTATTTTTTCTTCCTGTTGCTCAAATTCTACCGGTTTACCGCCTTGACGGTAACTGCGGATAGCGGCGTCCAGCGCCTCCATCCCCATCACCGAGCAATGCATTTTCTCTGCCGGCAAGCTGCCTAGCGCATCCGCAATATCTTGGTTGGTAATTTTTGATGCTTCTTCCAATGTTTTGCCCTTTACCATTTCGGTAAGCATAGAAGAAGACGCAATCGCACTGGCGCAACCAAACGTTTCAAACTTGGCATCCTCAATAATTTCGGTTTCTTTGTTTACTTTAATCGTTAAGCGTAACGCATCCCCGCAAATTAAACTGCCCACCTGTCCGGTACCATCTGCGTTTTCAATAGCCCCCACATTACGCGGGTTTTTAAAATGATCCATTACTTTGTCGGTATAATCCCACATAGAGTCCCCCTGTATGGTTATATTGTATCATTTTAAACCCTTATCCACGCGATATAAAGCAGTTATAGTTTAATGCCTAATGCCTTTTTTGCTAAAATGAAGGTACGATGAATTTTTCCCGCATACTTGTTTATTACAACGACCAAAAACCCCTCAACGCCTCTTTGGCGCAAGAAGTGGCCGCCTGGCTTTCTGCCCAAAAAGTAGTGGCACATATCAGTACGAGTTTTGAAAATTTAGCACAAAATGACTTGCTCGTTTGTATGGGCGGGGACGGGGCCATGCTGCGTTGCGCGCGCGAAGCGGCTGCGTTGCAAGTGCCGATATTGGGTATTAATTGCGGCACGCTCGGCTTTTTGGCTGCTTGTGAAAAAGAAGATTTTAAACAAGTGTTAACCGATATTTTGAAAGGGAATTTTTTGCTTTGTGAACGCATGATGCTGTCCGTCAGTGTACATTCACCCGACGGAGAAAAAAATTTTTGTGCCTTAAACGATTGCGTATTACGCGCGGACAAACCGCGCGCATTAACCGTACAGGCCGATTTTAATGCCCGCCGACTGCCCCCCTACTTTGGGGACGGGGTATTGGTTTCCACGCCTACCGGCTCTACAGCTTACGCCTTAGCCGCGGGCGGTCCGATTGTGGCCCCCGGCGTGGAAGGATTGCTCGTTACCCCGATTTGCGCTCATACCCTTACACAACGCCCGCTTTTATTACCGGCGGACGGAACACTTATCCTGCGCCCGATTTTAAAAACTCCGCTGGACGGTGCGTGTTTAAGTTTGGACGGGCAAAACAATTTATCTCTTGCGCCGGATAGTACGATGAAAATCACACGGGCCGCGAAAAATGCCCGGTTTTTAATGACCCCGGAACGCGATTACTTTACTATGTTAAACCGTAAACTCAATTGGGGGTGCCGCTAAAATGCTTACCCGCCTTCATGTGCAAAACTTTGCTATTATTGACGATTTAACTCTGAATTTTTCAAACGGGCTGACCGTCTTTTCCGGGGAAACCGGTGCCGGAAAATCTATTGTGATAGAGGCCTTGGGTTTTGTGCTGGGAGCGCGCGGAGATGTGTCCGTTATTAAAGACGCCGCCGAACGCATGTGCGTAACGGCTGAATTTGAAAGCGCCTGTTTACCTGCCGACATACGCACCCAATACCACTTGTCTGCAGACCGTTTTACCTTACGGCGCGAATTAGACAAAAAAGGCAAAGGCAAAGCACAACTGGACGGCCGGGCTGTTACCGTAACAACACTGGCGCAAATTGGCAGCTATTTAGTTGATTTCCACGGGCAACACGATCACCAAAGTCTGCTCCACGCGGCCGTACACCTAAATTTACTGGATCATTTTGCTAAACATCACGACTTACTTTTACAAATGCAAACCGCCTATCAAGCGCAGCAAGCAATTAGTGCAAAATTGGAAGCCCTGCGCTTAAGCACACAAGAAAAAGAACGACTGCTGGATTTGTATTCTTATCAATTAAAAGAGATTGAAGACGTGCGCCCGACGGCAGATGAAGACCTGCAACTAGAACAGGCTTTGCCCAAGCTCAAACATGCCGGTAAACTGTTGGAAATGGCGGAAGAAGCTTATGAAGAATTATACAACGCCGAAAACGCAGCCGCTTCGCGCACAACCCGCGCAGCCAAGCTGCTTACGCAAATGGCTGAATTAGATGACAATTTAACTTCATTGGCACAAGACCTCAACACCGCACTTGTTACCTTGGAAGACACCGCGCAGACGTTGGGCAGCTATAAAGAGGATATGGATGTAGACCCCAACGCATTGGACAAAATGCTCACACGCCACGAGAAACTAAAACGCTTAAAAGCCAAATACGGACCGGAACTGACCGACGTACTAACCACCGCAGACGATTTGCGCCAAAAAATCAAAAACCTGGAACATGCCGAAGAACACGAACAAGATTTAGAAAACGAGTTAAAAATTACCCACGCACAAGTATTAAAATTAGCACGCACGTTACACGACAAACGGATGAAAGCGGCTGAGAAACTAGCCAAACTGATTACCGAAGAAATCCGCCCGCTGGGGTTTAATCAGGTCAAATTTTCCGTGGCCGTAGAAATGGATGAGGAAAACATCACTTCTACCGGCGCCGACAAAGTAGAATTTTTATTTTCGCCAAATCCCGGGCAAGCGTTACGCCCGCTTAAAAATATCGCGTCGGGCGGGGAAATTTCGCGCGTTATGTTGGGGCTAAAAACCGTGCTCGCCCCCACCGTGCCGGTAATGGTTTTTGACGAAGTAGATGCCGGTATCGGCGGAGAAACCGGCCACTTAGTGGGTCAAAAACTTCGTGCCGCCGCTCAAGGGAAACAAGTGCTGTGCGTTACGCATTTAGCACAGGTAGCCGCACAAGCCCACTCAAACTACCACGTAGAAAAGACGGCCACACAAAATACCACCTCCGTAGTTATCACCGCGCTGGAAGGAGAAACCCTTACCGCCGAAATCGCCCGTATGCTCGGCGGCAACAGCTCTAAAACATCAGCCGCGTTTAACCACGCCAAAGAACTGTTACAAACCGCCAAACGTATTTAAAACATTAAATGTGTAAACAAAACTCCGTTCTTTTGATACAATGTAGGTAAGGGAGTTTTCCCTGTTTATAACCAAAAGGAGTCATGTTATGTCTAAATGTTGCAAATATGCCAAATGGTTTCCGCACAACTGGTTGTGCTTGAAAGGGTTGTCTATCGTATTTTATGTTTTGTTTTATATTACGTTAGCCTTTCTTATCTATCAAGATATTTCTATTATCTTCCACCCGGGCCTTACCGGCGGATTAAAATGGTTGGCCTTATTGGGCTACACGCTTCAAAATGCAGGGGTGGCCATTGGCTTTTTAACCATTGCCAAAGTTTTACACGCTTTGCGTAAAATCAAACAAGCGGTAGCTCCGTGCTGCTGCGAAGGCAACGCCGAAAAAGAAGAAACCAAATAATTATCCAAGGGCGCGCTCAAACGCGCCCTTTTTACCTAACTATGGGATGACCGTATGAAGAAATTTGCTTTGCTTTTTTTATTAACTTTTCTTTGCGTGGGGCTCCGAGCCGAAACGCTTAAAATGAAGGACGGCTCGCTTATCAGTGGGTCTATTTTATCACAAACCGAATATACACTCAATTTGGCGACTTCGTACGGAAATATCACACTCAACCAACGCGATATTGAACAAATTTTGCCCGATAAGCACCGCCTCATTCTGAAAGGCGGTTCTCAACTGGTTGGCGTTATTTTGGACATGGACGAGTTCAACCTTAAATTACAAACCGATGACGGCACCGTCGTTAATGTAGATATGCCGCAAATCGTCTCTATTGAAGCGTATGACTACGACCGCGGCAAGAACGCCCAGCAAGAATTTGTAGAGAAGAAAATAGAGCAAGAACAGCAAGCCAAGGCCGCCCAAGAAGCCGCCGGAGTGGCCGCCGCCACCGGAACCGTAGCCGCCGGAGGGCTGACATTTGATTCCGATATTGACCAAGTATTTAATGCCCGCAAGGCAGAAGTCGTAAACGGGCAAGTGCAAACACCTTCCGCCCAAGTGCAAGAAGCGGCCGCACGCCCGCTAAGCGACGAAGAAGCTTTCCTTAAAAATGTGAAATCGGGGGCCATTTCCCCGCAACAATACGCAGCCGCCGCCAAGGAAGAATTATCTGCCAAAAAACAGGCCAAAAAAGCTCCCAAACCCGTCAAACGGGTAGAGCGAAATTTCTCCAAATATTTTGCTATCCAAGTAGGGGCGGTACCGTTAGACTTAAAAGTAAAGGACAAGCTCCCTATCGGTTCCGATTCTATAGATATCGGGGATGAAGGGTTGGATATGGGCAAAACCGGGGTTGCCGTCTCCAGTAAATTTTTATGGCGTATTAAAGAAAGTAATTTTTGGCTCGGTCCGACGCTTTCTTTCTTCAACATTTCCAATAAAAAATATAATTTACAAAGCGGCAGTGACGTTTATGAGATGCGCTCCAGCGGAAGTGCCTTTGCCTTAGGGGCTGCCGCCAACTATTACCTAAACCCCAAAAGCCGCTTTGCTTTTTATTTGACCGGCGCGGCACAGTATGAAATACTCTCGCTTAATTATCACGGTATGAAAAACGATACCACCGCCTTCAGCGATTCTCTTTCTTCCAACGGGCTTTCCGGGGCGGCCGGTATCGGCGTGGAAACGTGGGTGGATGATTTAATGCTCGGTTTGGAATTACGGCAAGTATTCACTCCGCGCAAAAAAGAACTCAAAGATTCCGCCGACTCTAACACCGTAGTACAACTGCAATTAAGCTGGAAATTCTAATGAAAATTCTTGCCCTGCCTAACGCGCTAAAAGGTTCTCTCTCCGCGCGACAAGCGGGGCAAATTTTTATACGTACACTTAACCGCCATACCGTACGCGTCTGGCCGATTTGCGACGGCGGCGACGGGCTTTTAGATTTTTTTAAAACATTGGATGCTCACGCACAAACTTTTTTTGTCACCGCTAAAAATGCTTTTTTAAAAAACAAACGGGTTCCTTTTTTACTATTGTCCGACGGAAAAACAGCCGTGTTGGAAACCGCCAAAATTTGCGGCTTGGGCGGCGCGGACAAACGGGAACTAGACCCGTTGGGGGCCTCCTCTTATGGTGTAGGCCAGGTGTTGTTAGCCGCTGTTAAACGCGGTGCAAAAACGATTTACGTGGGGCTTGGCGGCGTGGCAACCAACGACGGCGGAGCGGGCATGGCGGTTGCTTGCGGGGCCCGGCTTTTAGATAAAAAAGAGAGGCCGATTCTTCCGGGTGCACAAGCATTGTTAAAACTAAATCAAGCCGATTTATCCCTCTTGCGAAAAAATTTTAAAGGTATTAAAATTGTTGGCATCGCCGACGTCACAAACCCGCTTTTGGGTCCGCTGGGTTCAGCGCGTGTATTCGGTCCGCAGAAAGGAGCCACCGCGCCGCAAGTAAAAATTTTAGAACGCGCTTTAACTACTTGGGCAAACGTGCTCAAAAAAGAAACCGGAAAAGAAATAGCGCCCGTAGAAAGCGCTGGCGCAGCCGGTGCTATCGCCGCCGGGCTTTACGGTTGTTTTGGCGCGAAACTTTGTTTAGGCGCAGCGGAACTTTTTAAAAAAGCCAACTTGGAAGCGCAATTCAAACGAGCCGATTTAATTATTACCTGCGAAGGAAAACTGGACAAACAAACTTTTTACGGCAAAGCACCCGGCTTAGTTTTGCAACTGGCCCAAAAACACAATAAGCCGGTATTATTTATCTGCGGGCAAGCAGAAACCTCTGTTTTACGTCGGAAAAATCTTCCCTCTTTACAAATCGCCGCCCTCCTTGATTTTGCCGCAAACGAACAAGATGCAAAAAAACACGCGGCCAACTATCTGCGCCGCGTGTGTAAAAGCATATAAGTTTTTCTTGAAAGACTAATCTCCTTCCGGCAAAGCTTCCT
>JAGCMD010000062.1 GCA_017646765.1 Elusimicrobiaceae bacterium
CCCGAGGTTGCCCGTCCGGCGAGGACTCGGGGATCTCCTCCTTACGTAATTTCAAGCAGTGGAGATTCCCGAACCCTGCGGGCCGCCCAAAACTTTCGGGAATGACATTTTTTAGAAACGGCCCATGCAGCAAGGATTACTTGGGTGGCACAATTTCGGCGCGTATAATAAATATCCCCCGGCGTAGCCGGGGAATTGTTATTAGTTTAGTAACTAAACTTATTTCTCAACTTTTTCGCCGGGTTGGATGGCCGCGAGTTGTTTATACAAATCGCGGCCTTGGCGAGATATTGAAAACCCCCATTTCTTTTGCAAGAAACGGGGGTTATAGTGCGTGTAGTTACTAGAACTACTTTTCAATTTTTTCCGTCGGTTGGATAGCCGCGAGTTGTTTATACAAATCGCGTCTCCACGCATACTCACTCTCGGCTTGCTTAATGAGCTTTTGCGCCAGTTCCGGATTGTCGCGCATGAGCCCTTTGAAGCGGTTTTCACCACTCATATAGTCAGCTAGCGGCAACGTCGGCGCGCCCAGCGGGCTATCCACGTGCAAGGGGTTCTTGCCTTCGTAGCGGGCTTCGGGGTTGAAGCGGTAGAGGATCCAGCGGCCGGCTTGTACGGCGCGTTTGGCCTCGCCCATACCTTTGGACATATCAATCCCGTGCGCAATACAATGCGAGTACGCAATGACCAAGGCCGGACCGTCGTATGCGTCCGCTTCCGCGAGCGCTTGGATGGCTTGGTTCATGTTGGCACCCATGGCAATTTGCGCGACGTAGATGTTGCCGTACGTCATGGCAATCATACCGAGGTCTTTTTTCGGCATGGTTTTTCCGCCGGCGGCAAAGAGCGCTTTGGCGCCCAACGGCGTGGCTTTGGACATTTGACCACCGGTGTTGGAGTACACTTCGGTATCTAACACCAAGATTTTGATGTTCTTGCCGCTGGCGAGTACATGGTCTAAACCGCCGTAGCCGATATCGTAAGCCCAACCGTCACCGCCCAAGATCCACACCGATTTGCGGATGAGGTAATCGGCCAAGCTAAGTAAGCGTTTGCAGGTTTCGCAACCTTTTTTCGCACCGCCTTCCAAAATGCCTTTGAGTTCGGCCACCCGCACGCGCTGTTCTTCCACGCCCGCGTCGGTTGTTTGGTCGGCGTTCAAAATAGCGTCAATCAAAGCGGCGTTTGCTTTGAAGTTTTCGTCCTGTTTGGCTTGTTCCAGTAACGCTTTAGCGTCGTGGTTAAGTTGGTCAAACGCCAAGCGCATCCCAAGACCAAATTCGGCGTTATCTTCAAAGAGAGAGTTGGCCCAGGCCGGTCCTTTGCCGTCTTCGCGTTGGCAATAAGGCGTGGTGGGCAAGTTGCCGCCGTAAATGGACGAACAACCCGTCGCGTTGGCAACCGCCAAGCGGTCACCGAATAATTGCGTTAAGAGTTTTACATACGGTGTTTCACCGCAGCCCGCGCACGCGCCGGAGAACTCAAACAAGGGCTTTCTCATTTGCGACCCTTTCACACTTTCCTTCTTTGTTTTTACGTCGGCTTGTTTGAGGCCCAAGAAGAAGGCGTAGTTGTCAATTTCGTTTTCGCGTACGGAAAGTTGGTGTACCATGTTAATGGCTTTCTTTTCCGGGTTTTCTTTATTCTTCGCCGGGCAGTTAAATACACACGCGCCGCAGCCGGTGCAGTCTTCCACCGCTACTTGCACGGTGAATTTTTTACCGGCGAGGTCAGCTTTTCCGTCGGCAGATTTGAAAGTTTTGGGAGCATTTTTCAACGCATCCGCGTCATACGCTTTAATGCGGATAGCCGCGTGCGGACACACCATAGAGCAAAAACCGCATTGGATACACGTATCCGGATCCCACGCCGGAACCATCAGCGCAATGTTGCGTTTTTCGTATTGGGTGGTGCCGGTAGGATACACGCCGCCTTCGGGCATTTTGGAGGTCGGCAACGCGTCGCCGCGGCCGGCAATCATTTCGCCCAAGACGTCTTTCACAAACGCCGGAGCATCGGCCGGAACGGGGGCTTTGGTGTGCAGTTTAGAAGAAACTTTAGACGGATATTTCACTTCGTGTAAGCCCGCCAAGGCCGCGTCTACGGCTTTGTAGTTTTTCTGCACGACTTCTTCGCCTTTTTTGGAATACGTTTTTTCAATAGCGTGTTTGATGTCCGCGATGGCTTTTTCCGACGGAATTACGCCCGCAATACCGAAGAACGCCGTTTGCATAATGGTATTGGTGCGGCTGCCCATGCCGGTTTTTAAAGCAATTTCGGAGGCGTCAATCACGTACACTTTTAATTGGCGGTCAATGATGAGTTGTTGTACTTCCGCGGTTAAGTGATTCCACACTTCTTCGGCGGAGTACGGGGCGTTAATTAAAACGGTCGCGCCTTTTTTGGCTTTTCCTAAAACGTCGTATTTATCCAAGAAATCAAACATGTGTACGCCGATAAAATCAGCTTCTTGGATGAGATACGGAGCGCGGATGTAATTTTTGCCGAAGCGGATGTGCGAGGTCGTCATAGAGCCCGATTTTTTAGAGTCGTAGACGAAATATCCTTGCGCAAAGAATCCGTTGGCGGAAATAATTTTCATTGTGTTTTTATTCGCACCGACGGTACCGTCAGAGCCCAAACCGTAGAACAAAGCGGCAAAAATATCGCTGTTCGCTTTGCTTTCCAGTTTGGCGGCGGGTAAAGATTTGTGGGTTAAGTCGTCAGTAATACCGACCACAAAATCTTTGACCGGGGTTTTGGCGGCTAAGTTATCAAAAACGGCTTTGATGTCGCTAGGCGTAAAGTCTTTGGAACCAATACCGTAGCGGCCGCCGATAATTAACGGCGTGGCCGCAAATTTGGCTTTGGCTTCTTCGGTCAAAAACGCCGCGCAGACATCTTGGAACAAAGGTTCACCCAAGGAGCCGGGTTCTTTCGTGCGGTCCAAAACCGCTACTTTTTTAACCGTGTTCGGAATCACGCGGATGAAGTCGGCAATGGAGAACGGGCGGAATAATTTAACTTTCAGCACACCCACTTTTTCGCCTTTTAAGAGTTCCACGGCGTTTTGTGCCACGTCGGCGCCGGAACCCATAATAACGACCAATCTTTCGGCATCTTTATCGCCAAAGTATTGGAACAGGTCATAGTTGCGGCCCGTCATTTTGCCGAGTTTCGCCATTTCTTCTTTAACGATACCGGGCACGGCATTGTAAAATTTATTGACGGCTTCGCGTTCTTGGAAGTAGACATCCGGGTTGGCCGCCGTACCGCGTACGGTGGGGTGTTCCGGGTTTAAACCGCGGGATTTGTGGGCGGCTACGAGCTCGTCGTTAATCATTTCCTTCATTTGTTCTTTGGTTAAAGGTTCAACCATGTTCAGTTCGTGGCTGGTGCGGAAACCGTCAAAGAAATGTACGAACGGTACGCGGGCACGCAAGGTAGCAGCTTGGGCGACTAACGCCATATCCATAGCTTCTTGCGGGTTATCCGAGCAGAGCATCGCCCACCCGGTTTGGCGCACAGCCATCACATCGGAATGATCACCAAAAATGGACAAAGCGGTAGTCGCAATCGCGCGGGCCGACACGTGGAAAACCGTCGGCGTGAGTTCACCCGCGATTTTGTACATGTTCGGAATCATCAAAAGTAAACCTTGCGAAGCGGTAAATGTGGTGGTCAGCGCACCGGCTACGAGCGAGCCGTGCACCGCACCGGAAGCACCGCCTTCAGATTGCAGTTCGCTTACAGAGGGCACATTGCCCCAAATGTTTGTTTCGCCTTTGGCGCTTTTGGCGTCGCAGATTTCGCCCATGGTGGACGAAGGAGTAATCGGATAAATAGCGATTACTTCGTTGGTAGCGTGGGCGACGTGGGATACTGCTCCGTTGCCGTCCATAGCAACTAATTTAGCCATAGTAGGAAGTCTCCTTAGTTTAAATTAAAAACGGTTTTTTGGCCGAAAACACCAATTTTAAACCTTATATTCATTATAGAATTTTGATAAGAACTTTGGCAAACACGCCTGCGGTAAAAAATAAACCGTTTTTTTAGGAAATTTTTTGTTATACTATTAAGGTAGATTAAAAAGGAGGTTTGTATGAACAAACAAGGTTTTACCCTTATTGAAATGTTGGTGGTCGTATTGATTATCGGTATTTTGGCAGCGGTTGCCTTACCGCAGTACGAAAAAAGTGTTTCGCGCGCCCGGGCGGCAGAGGCCATGACTACCTCTAAAACCATCTTGGATGCCGCGGCCATTTATGCGGCGGTACACAGAACTTGCCCGACCCAGCTCACGGACCTTGATATCCGGGTCAATGCCACCGGAAAAGATTGGTCCTTTGGTTTAGACAATTTGGGCTCACGCAATTGCGCCGTAACAGTAACCCCGAACAAAGGAACTACCTTTACGGCGCGCCGGGTATATGTAAAAAATCCTACCGGTTCCGTCGCCAATTTGACTGCGGGAGATATGTATTGGGATTGCAAAAGCGGTTCTTGTATTAACGCCACCGGAGATAGCGGGTTCTTTTTTGATATAGGCGCTAAACCGATCGGAGAAGGAAGCAACTTTTATCAGTAATTTAAACTGATTGACAAAAACCAACCCCCGGCATAAACCGGGGGTTTTTTATACTCTTATCCACTAATTGATTTCTTTGATTTCCACCTCAAAGGTGAGTTCTTTGCCGGCCAGCGGATGATTGAAATCCAGCACTACTTCCGTATCGGTAATTTCTTTGACAACAGCGCGGAAGGTATGCCCGGCATTGCTGGCGCCCACCATATCGCCCACTTTTAAATGTTCCGCGCCGCCCACGGCTGTTTTCGGCACGCGGCGGATGGCTTCTTGCTGTACTTTTCCATACCCTTCTTCCGGGGCGACCTTAACGGTTTTTTTATCACCCACTTTCATGCCGGTCAGTTCTTTTTCCAAACCGGGGATGATATGCCCGGCCCCGTGCGTATACTCAAGCGGGCCGCGCCCGGACGAAGTGTCGGCCACTTTACCGTCTACCGTCAGGGTGTAATCAAATTTTACTTTAGAACCTTCTTTAATCATGTTTTCTCCTTGGCCCGTTTGGGGGCAGCGATATATTATAACAATTTTAATTAAAAGTTACTCCCCCCTTTCAATAGCTACCTTTTTAAGTTATAATAAGGTAAGATGTTATAAAACGAAATTAGGGAGGTTATATGTACAAACAAGGTTTTACCATGATAGAATTGCTGACCGTCGTACTTATTATAGGTATTTTAACGGCTATTGCCGTACCGCAATACCGCAAGAGTTTAGACCGCTCCCGCATGGCAGAAGCATATTCGGTAATGCCCGCCATCCGCGATTCTATTCTCCGTTATATGACTGAAAACAACTTGAGTTTGAACCTATCTAGCATAACTTGGGATTTTACTTATCCTGCGTGGACAAATAACGTATCCTTTGCATCGTTAGATGTAACGATGAAGGGGCATCAATCACCATCTAACCAACACAAATGGATTACCAAAAATTTTGAGTATGAAATTTTTCCAGCAATATATCTCGCTGAATGGGGGTACAACCTGTCGAGAACCCCCATTAAAGCCAAATTCTTACGCGGAAGATTCAAAGATTTAACATTTTATTATTCGCATGGGAAAACTTTTTTTTGCGAAGGCCAAGCCGGGGTTACGGAGGAAACGTTTCACGCAAATTGCGACACGTTGGGCTTGCCACTTCCTGCGGATCTCCCGGAAGCGAATAATGAGAGGGCTAATATCATATGAGAGGTTTTACACTTGTAGAAATGTTGACGGTTGTACTCATTATCGCCATTTTGACGTCTTTGGCGTTACCACAGTACCGCAAAGTAGTTGAAAAGAGCCGCTTGTCCGAGGTGGTGGCCCGCATGCGCGCGTACTACGACAGTAGCGAGCGCTTAGCCGGAGAATTTGGCTTTCGCAGCTACGAAAGATTGCTCGCTGCCAAAGGAGCCGCCAACGAAAAAGACTATTCCTTCGGGCGCTTGGACATGAATACAGAAAATTGCTCTGCAAAAGCTCCTTCCTCCAACTCTTCTTTGGGGAACGTAATGTTAGACTGCAAAGATTTTGCCTACCGGCTGTCTTTAACCGGAACGGGTAGTGTACCCTATGTAGTGGCGAAAAAATTAAATTCACCCTACGCAGGCACGCTTATCTTGCTTAACCGCAACACGATGCAGCTCTCCTGTCAGCCCGCCTCCACGGACACCGAGGCAGAAGCCTGTGATGCGTATGAACTAAATACCAATAAGGCCGGAGTAGCTTTTCCCGATTAGAGCCCAACAAAACCACTTAAATAAGGAGCATGTATGAAAAAAGGGTTTACTTTAGTAGAAGTATTGATAATGATGTTAATTATATTGGTATTGGCAACGATTGCCGTGCCGACTTATGAAAAAGCAATTGAAAAAGCCCGCTTAAACGAAGTACGCGCCACATTAAAACGCATTTACGATTCCAAGCTGCGCATTATGGATAATTTGGGAAAAACTACTTTCAGCCGTACCGATTTCGGACTTGAAAATTTGGATTTTCAGTTTAAGTGCCAACCAGCCCAAACTTCTGATAACGGACATGTTGTGGCTTGCAATACGGATGATTTTACGTATTGGATCTCGACACAACAGGGTGCAGACGGGCTCCCAGTTTGTGCGGCCCGCCGCAAGGGCGAACTTACCGGTGCTATTTTTACTTATAATGGATCCCCCAGTGTATCACCCAGTGAGTGGTTTCGGTGTCATGATGCGGGCACGGGAGAAAAATGTTTGTTTTACGGCATGCAATGGTGGGATGATAACGGTCGTCTATGCCGGCCCATCAATAACTAATGTCTTTTAACTTTTTTATTCCCCGGTCTAGCGCCGGGGAATTTTTTGGTAAGATTTATTTCCGTTTTTCGTATACGGAAACAACGACCCGGCGGTAATCTTTGCGGCCGCCAAATCCCTTTTTAACAAACTGCGTATCTCCGTATGCTTTCACGGTTATTTTGTCTTTGGATATGCCTTGTTGTATGAGTATTTTTTGAACCGCTTCAGCCCGGCGGCGGGAAAGGACTTTGTTATACGCCGGTTTGCCTAAATCGCACGTATATCCTTCAAGTAAAATGGGTGCTGTTTGTTTGCCGGACACATATAACTTGGCAAAATTGCGTACGGCATCCACCGCAGCCGGCTCAAGCGCATCCGAGCCGAATTTAAATAACAGGTGGAAAACTTCTTCCGGGCCCGCTTTGGGTAAAGCGGCTTGGTCTTTTTGAGTAGCCGGTTTGTCCGCAGCGGTCTGCGTTTGAACGACGGCACCGGGTGGCAAGGTCGTATCTTCGCCGCCGAACTTATAACGCACGCCCGCATATACACCCCATCCTTCTATCTTCTTGCCGTTTTCATAACTGCCCAAAGCGTACCAATATAAGTCTTTGGTTAATTGCATATTCAGCCCGGCGTTGACTTCTAAGCTGCCACCGCTTAAATCACTCTTTTCCGTTGCTCCGCCGTAACTCACGTTCCCTTTCCCGTCAAATTCATATCGGTATGCAAGTTCCACTAACGGCTCTATTAAAAGATCGTTTCCGTATTTCGTGTTATACGACAACAACACTCCGGCTTTCCCACTTAAATAATTCATCTCTTCGTAGTGTAAATCTCCTACCCCGTTATGCACCGGAGTATCGCCGGAAGCCGCGTTCATCCACGCCACTTCCGCTTTGGGCTCTATGCGGATAAATTTGTTGCGCGATAACGAGCTAACAAAATTCGTTCCCGCTTCCGTACTCACCGCCACTACATTGCGCTTGGGCGAATAAGTCGGGCTGGGCGTACTGCCGTTGTGGCTGGTTAAATCTAATTTCGTCCAAAAGTTTCTGGCCGCTAGGTCCACAAACCAACCCTCTTCATTAACTAAGGTGGCATACACACCCGCACTGGGGGTTTCCCCGTCTCCTTTTTCGTACGAGCCATTTTCGCGGTGCGTTTCCATGGAGTTCAAGTTTACATACCCGATAAGTACCCCGGCATATAACTTGGTCGGCTCTTCAGCTCTAAACAGCCAATCATACCCAGCTTCGGCGCCAAATAATTTTAAGTCCGTCTTGGCCAAATCATCTACCGTTACATCGCGGTAGTAACTGCGCACCCAAATACCGTGTCTCTTATCCGTATTATCCATATTGCGCAAATCGCCTAATCGGCGTTGCAAGGAGTTCATCCCCGTTTGCGCTACCATTACGTTCATCACCGGCACGTTGAGCATGGTTTTAAAGATAGGTGCATAATCTATACTGCGTAGGTAATAATCTTTCCCTTCGCCCGCTTTTGTACCTTGGGCCAAGCCGTATACATACGCCCCTTCTTCATAACGGCCGCCCGCTAAACCAAATGTTCCGCTCGCGTTAGACGGGTCGCTAAACTCTACCAGTTTAATACCGTCGTCCGTGGTTTCTTGGGCAGAAGACCCTATATTCGTTACGGCTATTTGTGCGTTGCCGCTATAGGAACTTTGCACGGTTAATTGGTCGCCGGTTTGATTTTCCAGGTCTACGTTCATATTAAATGTAGCCCCGTTGGCCGATAGGTTTTCTATGGATAAACTCCTGGATCCCAACGTAGCCATAGAGGCCGAAGAAACAACCGCTAAATTTACCAACGTACCGGACAAGGTGGCATTACCTAAAATTTGTACCGGGATATCGGCATCTACTCCTATTTTACCGCCGTATGCGGTAACGGTATCAACAACGCCTCCGTCACGGATGGTTAAATTCCCGCCGGACATGGTAGTATTTGACACCACCCCGCCGTTTTGAACAGATTGCCGGGCAGATTCCCCTATTAAAAGCGTATCTAGGGCTTCCCCGCCCGAAGAAACACCGAAAACACCATATATTCCGTTATCGTAGGAACTAATCACAAAATTACTCGCCACGCCGTCGGAAAGCAGAAATGTACCCCGACCCTCATGGCTACCGGTTATGTAGGTGCCTTCTCCGCCTCTTACCACAATACCCATTACACCGCCGGATTGTATCGTTATATCTGTGGCGGAAGCACCATGCCCGATTGACATAGCCCCTTGCGACGCCACCACCGTATTATTGGCAGAAGCTCCCCCGCTACTCACCCCCATCCTTCCACCGGCTAAAACCTGCGTATCACTTGCCACCCCACTGCCATATACGCCTTGAAAACCGCCACTGTTTACCGTGGTGTTTGAGGCTGTTCCGCCGCTATTTACCGTTTGCGAACCGCCACTGTTTATTACAGTATTTAGGGCAGTTCCACCACCAATACCGGATCCGGAAAGTTTCTGTATTCCTCCGCTATTAACAAGCGTGTTAACGGCCGAAGCACCGGAAAGAACGTATTGATAACCGCCCTCATTGACAATAAAATTAGTGGCTACTCCGTCAGAAACGGAAAGCGCTTCCCCGTTTTGGTTGGTACCGGTAACAAACGTGGTTGCACCCCCGCTTAAACGCAAATTGATATTACCGCCGCTCATTTGGTTCACATCTAAGGAAGAACCGTTATGATAAATTTCTTGCGTAGCGCCGGAATTGACAATTGTATTATTTGCGGTACCGCCGGATGATATCGCTTGTTTGGCACCGGGATCAAGAATAGTATTCTGCGCCGAGGCGTTAACATAAAGGTATTGATTTCCACCGGATAAAATATGAGTGTCAGTAACCATACCGCCCGTATATACTTTTTGTTGGCCTCCTTCTTGTATGGTAGTATTGCTTACAATCCCTTTAGCCGATTGTACACCCCCGGATAAAATGGTCGTGTCCCGGGCAAAGCCGTTAGCCAAAACACTCTGCACACCCCCAACTGTAGTATTGATAGCCGATCCGCCATTTGAAACACGTTGAATTGCCCCCATCTCTATGGTCGTACCGATAGCCGAACCATTATTCCAAATATTCTGTCCCCCGCCTTCTAAGATGTGCGTATTGCTGGCTACCCCGTATTTGGTAACTTTTTGTAGACCCCCGTTAATGACGGTATCCAGGGCTGTGCCACCGGACGAAGTGCCGGAAAGCGTTTGCGTACCGCCACCGTTGATAGTCGCTCCGGTTGCCACACCACCGCCATATACTCTTTGCTCTGCTCCGCTGTTGATGGTAATATTGACGTCGGAGCCTCCGTTAGATACGTACTCACTGCCGGTAGAATTAAGAACGGTGTCAATCGTTGTGCCACCCGATAAAACTTTCAAAAGAGAAACATCCCCATCCGGCATTACTAACCCGGTAGCAATTTGCCCGGATGATACCACGGCACTACTCTCTGCCGCCTGCGCCGCCGGGGCCATATTTTGAAGTAGCATCGCCGTTGCCGTGGCCGTATATACGGCTTTGCGCCCGCCGTCGTAAATGCGAGACACCACCCGCGCACCTAACCCGTGGCTAGACACCAAACAAGAAGACACCACCGCCGCACTGCAACTGGAACAATAAATTTGTTCTAACGCTTGCACAACTTCGCTTTCGTAAATGTTTTCTGTCTCGTGGTGTGTAGACATATTTGCTCCTATTTTTTACTACAGTTTATTTATCGTGCACAGATATAACTACGCGGCGGTAATCCGAACGTTGTCCAAAATTTTCTTTGCCAAACCGGGTTTCACCGTATGCCTTGATGGTAATTTTCTGCGCATCTATGCCTTGGCGCATCAGCCAATCACGCACTTCCTCTGCGCGCCGCCGGGATAAAGCTTGGTTATATTCCTCTCTACCTAAATCGCACGCATACCCTTCCACTAAAATCTGCCGCTTATCATGAGCATTAAGATAGTCCTTAGCAAACTCCGTTATCGCAGTTTTTGCCGCAGACGATAACATATGTTCATTCAGCTTAAAAAGCATATAGTACGTCCCTTCAGGCACCTCAACAACCGCCGGTTGCGTAACCGGCATGGGGACTACTTTTTCTTCCGGTTTTGACGCCTCGGTATAATCTTTACCAAATTTATACCGCACGCCCGCATATACACCCCAGCCTTCTATCTTCTTGCCGTTTTCATAACTGCCTAGTGCGTACCAATATAAATCTTTGGTTAGTTGCATGTTAAGCCCGGCGTTGACTTCCCAACCATTTCCTCGCAGACTGCTCCGTTCCGTCGCGCCGCCGTAACTTACATCATCTTTTCCTTCAAATTCATACCGGTAGGCCACTTCTACAAGCGGCTCCAACAATAAGTCTCCCGCGTACTTGGTATTGTATGAGAGCAACAACGCCCCTTTGGCATTTATGTAATCGGCGGCGTCATAATGCAACTTATCCACCCCGTTGTAAACTTGTGTCGAACCTTCGGCGGCTCTCATCCACCCCACTTCCGCTTTCGGCTCTAGGCGGATAAATGTATCTTTGGACAGGGTATGTGCAAAACTCTTACCCGCTTCCGCGCTTAACGCTACTACATTGCGCTCCGGTTTGTACGTCGTTTCCGTACCGTTACTGTTATGGCTCGTCATATCCAACTTCGTCCAAAAGTTTCTCGCCGCTATATCTACAAACCAACCGTTCTCGTTGACAAGCGTAGCATACACACCGACCGTAGGCGATTCCCCGTCTCCTTTGGCATACGAACCGTCTTCTTGACGGGTTTCCGTTGAGTTCAAGTTTACATATCCGATGAGCACGCCCGCGTATAACTTGGTCGGCTCATCTGCACGGAACAGCCAATCGTAGCCGGCTTCCGCTCCAAATAACTTTAAGTCTGTTTTGGCTAAATCTTTTACGGTTACATCCCGGTAGTAACTGCGCACCCACACCCCTTGCTTTTTATCCGTATTATCCATGTTTTGCAGGTCGCCTAACCGGCGTTGTAACGAGTTCATACCCGTTTGTGCGACTATCACGTTCATCACCGGCATATTAAGCATGGTTTTAAATACGGGGGCATAGTCCGCCACACGCAAGAAATAATCTTTCCCGAGTCCGGCTTTTGTCCCCTGCAACAGTTCATATGAATACGCCCCTTCATCATACTTCCCGCCCACTAACGTAAACGTTCCGTTTGCATTAGACGGATCGGTAAATTCCACCAGCTTAATACCGTCTCCCGTTGTTTCTTGGGCCGTAGCGGCCATGTTAGTTACGGCTATTTGTGCGGTACCGTCATACGCACTTTGTACCGTCAATTGGTCGCCGGTTTGGTTTTCCAAATCTACGCGCATATTAAAGACCGCGTCGGTGGCAGATAAGTTTTCTACTTGTAAATTATTGCGGCTGACCAGCGAAGGCGTATAATCTACTACCGTACCGGACAACACAGCATTGCCCGTCAGTTGTCCTTCGCCATACACGCGCACCGCACCGCTTTGCCCGGCAAGCATGTTCACTAACCCGCCAGAACTCAAGTGTAATTCCCCGCCGGATAATGTAGTGTTACTGGCAATAGCACCATTGAGTACTTGTTGCGTTGCATTATTGTTGACAACGGCATTAAATGCCTTACCGCCGTTGTATAATACTTGGGCCCCGGCATTAAGGGTGGCATCACTTGCCTGACCACCGCCGGACACGTGTTGTATACCCCCGGCGATAACCGTACTGCTTGCTATACCGCCATCAGAAACGTGTTGTGTGCCACCTAAATTAACCTTTACATTATTAGTTAGTCCACCGCTGGAGATGTATTGGAAACCATCGCTGTTGATGATAAAGTTGCTGGCCACACCACCGGCCAAAGTCACTGCTTGGCCCTCTTCGTTTGTACCAGTAACATAAGTCGTATTTCCACCAATTACATACGTGTTGATATTTCCGCCAACCAATTGCGTAACATTGAACGAAGATCCACCGGACTGTACTTCTTGAGCACCACCGCTTTTAATTGTCGTATTACTCGCCACCCCACTAGAATAAACAGATTGCACGCCACCACCATTGACTATCGTATTATTCGCCACGGCACCGCTATGCCGGACCTCCTGCCTCCCGCCGCTATTTATTATCGTGCCATCCGCCAGACCTGTCGCCAAAACTTCCTGTAGACCGCCGCTATTGACCCTCGCATTACTCGCTAAACCGCTCCAACGAATCAACTGTCGGCCGCCGTTACTTACTATCGTATCATTCGCCACCCCGCGAGAATAAACAAATTGGCTGCCGCCGCTATTGATTGTCGCATTATTCGCCACACCACCGTAGGTAGCTAGTTGCGAACCGCCACTATTGATTGTCGCACTATTTGCCACGGCACCGCTCGCCTGAACACCCATATAGCCTCTAGAATTTACGGTCGTGTTATTCGCTACCCCACCCGACCAGATGCCTTGCCAACCGCTAGCATTTACCGTTGTGTTGTTTGCCACGCCATAAACAGACTGAGAGCCCCCGGTATAAACCGTTGTTCCGCTGGCCGTTCCGAGCACGTACTCTTTACCGGTAGAATTAAGAACGGTATCAATCGTTGTGCCACCAGACAGAACATTTATCGTCCCGCCACTCATTACCAACCCGGAAGAAGTTACCCCGGAGCTCACATATATATCTGCCGCTTGTGCCGCCGGAGCCATATTTTGAAGGAGCATTGCTGTAGCCGTGGCCGTATATACCACCTGCCGTCCACCATGATAAATGCGAGACACTACCCGTGCCCCCAGCCCTTGGCTGGATACCAAACAAGAAGATACTACCGCCGCACTGCAACTGGAACAATACTTTTGCTCTAACGCTTGAACGACTTGGCTAGAATATATATTTTCTTCTTGGCGGTAATCAGACATTTTATTTCTCCTTTTTCTTTTCGTCTTTGGGGGCGGTTAATTTATAATCTTGCATCAGTTGCTTAATATGGCCGATAACTTGTTTACCCGTAATCAAGCGGGTACACTCGTATTGACGGTCGGTATCTTTAAATTTCGGACACCAAAAATAATCGTAATGATCAAAATTGCAATTCACATCATCCCAACAACCATTACAACCGTGTGAGTTAAACACGCGGTACGGCGTGTAAAATTCACAAATAGGCAGCGTAAAACCGCTGATTAGAACTATCGGGATATGTGTACACCAGGCAAGCCACGTTAAGCCGGAGCTCAACCCAATGAAAAAGTCGGCGTGTTCCAACAGTTCAATACGTTCTTGCAACGGTTTGGCTCCCGTAAAATCTTCCACGTCGTGCGGCATACGGTTCCACGTGTATTTAAAACCGGTTACCGGTTCCTTATCAATGCAAATTACACGGTAACCTAAATCTTTAAGGTATGCTACTACTTGTTCCCACCCAAAACCGTTGTTCCAAAATTTAGCCTGCGAGCTGGACTTGGTGGCAATACACACGTATCTTTCTTTGATTTTTCGCTTGCTGCCCAGTTTAACTTGCGGGGCTTCTTCGCGCGGGTCAACGCCCAAAATATATCCTGCTGTTTTATGCAAACCGACTTTTCTAAAATCTATCGGTTGGTGTGTAGTGTTCCCTTTAAAAAACAACCCCAACATATAGCTGGCGTAGGGTTTAGCAAAACGTACTTTGCCGGGCAAGTGTGTGAAAAATAAATTGGGATATTGGCCTTCAAAAATTTCCGCCAAGAAGTGCCCCATCGTTATTTCCGCAGCGCACTGATGCTTTTTTTGGAAACGGTCCGCATACGTCATCCAACCGATGGTATCCCCCAATGTGCCAACGGGAAATTTAATTTGCACTTCTTTGCCTTTGAGGTCTAAGGTATGATTTAAAACGGGTTCTTTTTCGCCGCGCACCCATACGCGGATACGGAACGGAATATAGTATTTTTTAGTGCTTAACACCCAACCTTCATCGGCATCACAGGCAAAAATAATGTTGTCGGTTTCGTCGTCTTCAATTTGAACGTGCCATTTGCCCTTGGGGAGTAACACACGTGCACCGTCGTTAAAATCGTAACGGATACCCATAGGGCCTTCTTGGGTGGGAATAGCCGGAGCATCTACCGCAAACGGATTTTTAGCCGAAACTTGTTGCGAAGATACATTAACCGAAGCCGTTACCTCTTGTGGGCCTTGCGCAGCTGAATTAGCCGCCGCGACACCTTGTGTTTGAGAAGTAGTCTCTTTAGGTTGAGAAGAAGAATTGGATAAAACAGTGCTTGCGTTAATATCTGGGTTGCTGACTACCTGGCCGTCCGACATGATGGGATATCCTCCGTATATAAAACCGTCAGACTATATTATATCCCTTTCAGAGCCTTTTTACAAATATAAAAGTTTAAATCCTACGCCTAAACTCCAGTCTTTGCTATGCCAGTTTCCGCTCGCGTGCGTACTGCCGTTAATATAAAAAGCCGTTCCCTCGTTGACTAAAGTCCCCCATTCCAACTCCGGGATAAATTCCATTTTCCCGTCGTTGTAATAATCTTGATAATAATACCAGTTTGTTTGCACCCACCATTTGTCAGGTGATAAATAACTGATGTTAAGGCGGAAACGTCCGTAGTTAATATATTCGCGCGCACCATCTTTCAAAACAGAAGTATATTGCTTATATCCGCCGGCTATATAAACGCCGCTATCCAGGCGCCATACAGCAAACACAGATGGGCTGGCTTGCAAAGCACCGCTTCCCAACCGCTTATCGGTGGCCGTCGGAACAAAAAATTCCAACTTTGCCCCGTAACTCAAACGGTTTTGACTTTCAGGGCGCATCCACGTTACATTAAAAAGCGCATCCCCCAAACCGCTGACTGATTTTTCGGGTGATTCATAACGTGAAAGCGGCACTTCCACCCCCCAATTGAGATTTGCATCAATAACACGATAGGTTTTAAATGTAAGCGAAGAAGTAGAAATTCCCCCGCTATCATCCGTAACCGTTAAAGCAGGGTTTGCCTCTATAGTAGTAATATTTTCCGTCGGTAATACACCATAACGGCACGAACGCTGAATTTGCCCCCAGCCCGGCAATGTTAACAGTAAACAACAAAATAAAAGGCCGTAGCGCATGATATTCTCCTTGTTAATAAATTATTTATATTGTAATAAGAAAAAGATTTACTTTATCATCTAAAAAATAATTAGTTTTATTCCCGACCAATTTGCTGGCGAAGTTGCTTAATGGATTGCTGCAAGTCGTTTTCTTCTTCCAAACTGAGCGGAGAGTTGGCTCCTTGCATAATGTGCAGCGAAAGCGCCCGTTCGTACCAGGTAAGGGCCCGTTGCATATCCGAAGCGGTGCCGTGGCCGTTTTCCAGCATTTGCGCAGCTTGACGCAAAATGCGGCAGTCTTCGCCTTTTTGGGCCTGAAACAGCGTCCATTTAAAGATGAGCGGATAAAATTTTTCTTCCGCCGAAGGATAGGAGGAAATCAGCCGGTAAACCGTTTCCAAATCCCCGGCTTGGGCTTGTTTTTCCCAGGCGTGGTATTTGGCCTCCCGGCGGGATGAAAAATCTAACAGTTTCATAAATTTTTCTGCAGCATTAAATAGCGAAAACCCCATAACGTCCTCCCTTAACGCCTGTATTTTTACCGCTTACTTTACTATAGCATTTTTTCAAAAAATAACAAGCCTAAAAATTTTGTTCGTTCCATAATCCAAACTTTGGTAAATTTTTACCCCCAATGATAAGGATATTTTTTACCGTACAATTTGCTATAATAATAATGTACTTTTAGGTTCAAGTATAAAATTAAAAATAGGAGAAGGTTGGACTCCGGCTCGGTACTCCTTGGGATAAAGAGTGCTTGGTCAGCAGTTTTCAGCCTAAGTGTAAAACAAAATGGTACTTTCCATTAAAGACAGAAAAGACATCATCAGCAAATTCCAAAACAGCGCCAACGACACCGGCTCTGCCGCCGTGCAAATTGCGCTTATTACGGAACGCATCCAATACATTTCTAACCACCTCAAAGCCAACCCGAAAGATTTTGCGGGCGAAAGAGGGTTAAATAAGTTAGTCGGCCAACGCAAACGCTTGCTGGCTTACTTGAAACGCTCTGACTTTGAAAAATATCAGGTCATTACCAAAGAACTTAAACTCAGAAAATAGGATTTGTAAATGGAAAATTTCAACCACAAATTTGATATCCAAGAAGTGGAAGTCAATGTCGGCGGGCAAACCATTAAACTGCAAACCGGTTTAATCGCTAAGCAATCCGACGGCGCTGTAATGGCTACCGTGGGCGAAACCATGGTACTTTCTACCGCCGTTTCCACCAAAGAGCAAAAACCGGGTATTTCCGATTTTATGCCTTTGACGGTCAACTATAAAGAAAGAACCTACGCCGCGGGCAAAATCCCGGGCGGTTTTTTCAAACGTGAAGGCAAAGCCAGCAAAAAAGAAACGCTGTCTTCCCGCATCATTGACCGAACCTTGCGCCCGATCTTTCCGGAAGGGTTTGCTTGCGAAACCAACGTAACCGCGATGGTCGTTTCCAGTGATGACAAACACGATGCGGATATTTTATCCGTATTGGCTTCATCTGCGGCGCTGGTGATTTCCAACATCCCGTTTAACGAGCCGGTAGCTGCTGTACGCATCGGCCGCAAAGACGGACAATATATCGTCAACCCGACCAAAGACCAACATGAAGAATGCGATATGGACCTCGTCATTGCGGGTTCCAAGCAAGGTCTTTTAATGGTAGAAGGCGGCGCCAAAGAAGTAGAAGAAGAAGCCATCATCAAAGCGATGGAAACCGCCAAAGTGGAAATTGACAAAATGTGCGACGCGCAACTTAAACTGCGCGAGCTGGCCGGCAAACCGAAATTTGAATATGTCGTGGAAAAATTGCCGCAGGAAGTAACGGACCTGGCTAACGGTAAATTCCGCGAAACCGCCAAACAAATTTTGCACGCATTTAGCGACAAACAAACCCGCGACAAACAAGTGGCGGACCTCAAAAAATCGTTTACCGAAGAACTTACCGCTACGTATGGCGACAATGCCGCCACCTACGCCGGGATTGCTTTGGAAAATATCATGTACGAAGAATCCCGCGCCATGGTACTTAATGAAAATGTACGTGTGGACGGTCGCAAACCGACTGAAATCCGCCCGCTTAGCTCCATGGTGGGTCTTTTGCCGCGTGCACACGGCTCTGCCTTGTTTACGCGCGGTCAAACGCAATCTTTAGCGGTAGCCACGCTCGGTACGGCCGACGACCAACAAATGGTAGAAGGTCTTGACGATACCACCTACGAACGCTTAATGTTGCACTATAACTTCCCGGGTTTTGCCACGGGTGAGTGCAAACCGGACCGCTCTCCGGGCCGCCGCGAAATCGGCCACGGGGAACTTGCCCGCCGTGCTTTATTGCCGTTAATCCCCAGCGAAGCGGACTTCCCGTATACTATCCGCGTCGTGTCGGATATTATGGAATCTAACGGTTCTTCGTCTATGGCGAGCGTCTGCGGGGGCTCACTCGCTCTCTTTGATGCGGGCGTACCGATGAAATCGGCCTGCTCGGGTATTGCCATGGGTGCTATTAGCGGAAACGGCAAATTTGTCGTCCTGTCCGACATCATGGGCTTAGAAGACCACCTCGGAGACATGGACTTCAAACTCACCGGTTCCCGCAAAGGTATTACGGCGTTCCAAATGGACGTAAAACTCAAAACGGGTATCCCGTTGGATGTGTTACGCCAAGCCATTAAGCAAGCGACCGAAGGCCGCATGTTCATTATGGACCATATGGAAAAAACGATTGCCGAGCCGAACAAAAATGTTTCCCGCTATGCGCCGGTTATTTACAAACTGCGCATCCCGGTAGACAAAATCGGCGCGCTCATCGGCCCCGGCGGTAAAAACATTAAACGTATTACCGAAACGACCGATACCAAAATTGACATTGAAGAAGACGGTACCGTAACGATTGCCGCCGCCAATGCCGATAAGTTGGACCAAGCCAAAGCCGAAATTGAAATGATGACGGCGGAAGCCGAGGTCAACAAAATCTACAAAGGCAAAGTGGTTTCTATTCAACCCTTTGGCGCGTTTGTGGAAATCTTGCCCGGTAAAGACGGACTTCTTCACATTTCCGAAATTGAAAAACACCGCATTAACAAAGTAGAAGATGTTCTCCATTTAGGGGATATCGTAGAAGTAAAATGCGTGGAAATTGACAATAACGGAAAAGTACGGCTCTCCAGAAAAGCCTTACTCAAATAGTTTCGCATTACCACAAAAGGCCTCCCTAATGGGAGGCCTTTTTATATGGAAAGATTACAAACATGCCTTGTCCGACTTTCGGTACTGCTTTAATCAAGTGCCGTATCATGCACACCGGCTTCTTCAAAACCTTTAGCACGTAATTTACAAGAATCACATTTACCACAGGGTTTTTCTCCGCCGGCATAGCAACTCCAGGTAAGTTCAAACGGCACGCCTAACTCACTGGCCAATTTAACAATTTCGGCTTTACTTAGCCGCATTAAGGGGGCTAATACTTCTATGCCTTCGCTTACCCCCCGGCTTGTACCGCGGTTTAGTGCATCTGCCGCCGCCTTAAAGAAAGCCGGCGTGCAATCGGGATACCCCGAGAAATCAATTGCATTAGGACCAGCAACAATTGCATCCGCGCCTACCACATCCAACAAGGACCCCGCCAGTGCCAAAAACATCAAATTTCGTCCGGGTACATACGTGGAAGGTATTCCGGCATGCGGAATTTGCTCCACCGCGATATCCGGCAACGGCTTAGCGGCATCTACCAAAGAACTGGCTGCAAGCCAGGGCAAATTTAGAGAGATCGCTTGGTGTTTAACACCTAATTTTTCACAAATCTTTTTGGCACACACAATTTCCCGTTCGTGCCGCTGCCCGTAAGAAATACTCAAGGCTTCGCATGTATACCCTTGCGAAATAGCCCAGTATAAACACGTGGTAGAATCTAGCCCGCCGGATAAAAGCACAATGGCTTTCTTGTTTTTTGTAGATTTATTTTCCGTAACGGTGGGTTTTTCCGCAGGCTTAGCAACTGCTTTTCCCGCCGTTTTTTTATCGGCCTCGGCCGATTGTGCTACGGGATTCTGCCCTTCCGGCTGCCCGTTTAATAGTTGATCCATTGGATCGGCAAAATGCTGAGTGGGCATATCTTCCCGACGGCTAGTTTTAGCCTGTTGTCTAAAAGTTTGTTCCAATTCTTGTTTTTCTTTTTTTATAGAATCCGCAATGCCGGATAAAAAACTTTTCCAAGCCGGACGTTCTTTTTTTGTTGGTTTGTTAACAGGATTTACTACAGGATTTACTACCGGATTTCCCGCAGGCGGCTCTTGCTTTTCGCCGGCGTTTGGTTTTGGTTGTTGGGAGCCTGCCAACGCAGGCATTTCCGCTTTCTTACTTTCCTCCGGTTGCTTTTTTTCCGACGACAGCGATTGATCTTGCGGGGCGGCTTCCACCTTGTCCAATGTAGGATGTGCTTGGGCAGCAGCGGGCGTATCTTGTTGGGTCGGAACATCTCCTTCTGTTAGAGAAACCCGGTCCATAAAGGCAGGCTCTTTTTGCCGCTGCAATTCGGCCGCCGATTCTTCTTCAGCGGGCACTTCTTCCGGTTGTGTTTGCGAAGGTTCCGCCGGTTCTTCCTCCGGTATTTGCACCCCGGTTTCATCTAACCATGTCTCCTCTAGAGTTGAACCGCAAGCGGCGCAAACGCCCCAGTGACCTTCCTTAGATAATATTACCTGAGGAACCACCCGTATTGCGTCTATTTTTAAGGCGTGTTTTAAATCTTTGTTGGCGGTCTTAAATCCTTTGTTTTTGAATTCTTCCATGCGCATGGTTTTCTTAAATTCTTCTACAATTTTTTCCACACGGTTCGTACCATGCAAGCAATCTTTTAGAGCAGTTATACACAAGTTATCTTCCTCTTCTTGTGATGAAAACAACGAGGCCGGCACCAACAGCACATCTTGCCCCAAAGCGGCAATCATATCAGCCAATGTATAAAAGTTGCAAAATCCGCCTAATAAAATGTTAGAGGCCGTTTTTAATGATTTTATGGCCTTGAACAATTCCGCAGAAACCACCAAAGCGGGCGTGCCTTCCGGTAACCGTTCGGCTAAATAGGGGGAATTATCTTCGTGCGGCAAGTGTAGCGGCTGTTCCGAAAAAACAGCCAACTCCGGATGCGCCGACAAAAGGCTCCCTGCCAAGCGTTCCTCCTTACATACAAGCGCGACCCGGTTTTGTTTAGCTAATAAGGAACAAATCGTAGTCGTAGTGCGTAAAACATCCACCACTACCGCTAAACCTTTCCAGCCTTCACACTCGTAAGCAGCTTGGGCAATCAGTATGTTCATTGCAAATTCCCCAGCAATTTAAATTCTTCAATGGCTTTTTTATCTTCTTCCGTTAAATTATCTACGTATTTGATAGCATAGATAAACAGCGTCACCCGCGGATCCGACACCAAGCCGTCCGAAGCACTGTTATACTGTCCGATTTGGATAGCATTAGCCCCCTTGGACGCGGCAATTTTTTTGCCTTTTTCCACCGCCATTAAAAGCGTATCGCGGTCCGGCCGTAAATTTTTGATACGCAGTAGTCCCAAATTACCATAAGGCCGCTTGACGTCATCGCGGCCGTTAATAATTTCCAAATCTTTTACTTTAGTAGGAGCGAAAGTTGGTCCAATAGCAATCCAATCCACATTGGCTTGCTCTAGCGTAGCACACCCGGCAAGTAAAAACCCGGCAAAAACCATCCTCATTATTTTCTTCATATTTTCTCCTTAATTACGTTGCGAAGCTAATTGCCCGCAAGCTGCCAGAATATCATTTCCCATACTTTTACGAATTGTCACCCCGATGCCCATTGCTTTTAGGCCGGCAGCAAACGCTTTGACCACCCGGTCATCCGTTTTTTCGCCACGGCCCAAATTACACGCAATCAAATTAACGTGTAGCAAATAATTATCCTTAATAGAATAAATCCAATCCGCCAATTTGCGGATATGTTCCGGCCGGCTGTTTACATTTTCCAACACCGAATATTCCAAAAACACTTGCCGCCCCGTCATGGCGATATATTCTTCCAAGGCTTTTTTTAAATCTTCCAAATCGTAGCGCCGGTTGACCGGCATCAGTTTGCTGCGCTCGGCATTGTCGGCATTGTGCAAAGAAACCGCCAAATTGGCTTGCGGTAAATCTACCGCCAGTTTATGTAATTTATCTGCAATGCCCGACGTAGAAATAGAAATATGCCGCGCGCCGATATTTAAATAATCGGGGTTGGACAAATCTTGTGCGGCTTTAACAACATTTAGATAGTTAAGTAGCGGCTCACCCATCCCCATAAAAACCACACTGCTGATGCGTTCGCCTAATTTTTCTTTGTGAATATACTGGTACCACATCAGCACCTGGTCGGTGATTTCCTCGTGTGTTAAATCGCGCTTAAAACCCATTTTTCCGGTACTGCAAAACGAGCAACGAAGCGCACATCCCACCTGGCTGGAAACGCAAACGCTCCACGTATCTTGCGGTTTTAGCAAAACGGTTTCTATTTGCAGCCCGTCGCGTAAAGTAAGCAGTGCCTTGGCCACACGGTCCTGGCGCGAACAAACAATTTTACTGACTTTAAATGACAAAATAGGTTGTTCTTGAGTGAGTTTAGAACGCAAGTCTGCCGGCAGGCTGGAGGCCTCCTCCCACGAGGAAATACCCCGGTTAAAAACAGCCTCGCGCACCTGGGAAATGCGAAAGTTGGGCAAACCGGCCTCTTTAATATATTGTTTAACGCGTTCAAAATCCATAGAAAAAATCTCCTTGTTTTATTGTACCATTTTGCACACTATTTAGCGGAAAAACCGGGGTAACAAATGAGGCGAGTGACAGCGCGCTCTTTTTTTGTTATAATAAATGTACCTAGTTGTTTAAGTAATAATTAGGCCCGGGGCGAAAGTTCCGGCGTTTTTATAAATTATTCGGTAGGGTGGCTGAGTGGTCAAAAGCAACGGTCTGTAAAACCGTCGGGCTACGCCCTACATAGGTTCGAATCCTATCCCTACCAAAAATTTTAGGTCCTGCGAAAGCAGGGCCTAAATTTTTGCAGGGAAGCAACACCAACTGCTTGGTGTTGCGTTAGGATGAGAAAGGCGCAGCGTTGTACGAGTTTTGCCGCTAGGCAAAGGCGAGTACCGCGAGCCGGGGCCGCGAGCGGCGAGGGTCAACGAGCCGACTTGTGGCCGAATCCTATCCTTACCAAAAATTGAAACCTGCCAAACGGCAGGTTTTTATTTTTGTAGGGAAGCAACACCAACTGCTTGGTGTTTCCCCTTGAATTTTCCCGTTTTTTCACTATACTATAAATATTATCCCTTAACGGAGGCCTTATGAAGCGGTTGGGTAGCTTATTCTTGTTTGTATGCGTAGCGCTTGTCTTATTGGCAAGCGTGGTTTTTGCGCAACCAAATACGCACGATTTACAGCGTAAAATCCTTCAAACCGTACAAATTGATAAAAACGCTTTAGATATTAAAATTGCCCTGGCCTTACAACAATATTACGGAAGAACTGATTTTAGCGACCCTGAACATACTTCCGGTTGGTTCCGGGTGGATGATTTTTTGAAATGGGTGCACGAAAACCGAAAAATCTTAAGTGAAGAACAAGTCCGCCTAGAACCGGCCATTTCACTAGACGGATACCTTATAGTAATGGAAAAACATAAGATTTCACTACTTGATCTCTTTAATTCCGATCAAGATTATCTGTTTTGGGCGTATTTGGGAGCACGATATGTGGCTAGCAAATATAATCTTCAAATAGATTTTAAAAATCTGGCCTTAACATATTGTACCACGGTCGGTAGTTGTGCTTTAAGCTACGGAAACTATTCCGATACATTTATTTCGCTGGGAGTACTAGATCACCAAAAAGCTATTCCTGCATTAATCAATACCGGGATGCATGAAGCTACACATATGTTTCCTATCCTTATGAAAAAAGATTTGTATCCTCTTTTTGAATTGGCTACTTTTTATTCCCAATATAATTACGGTCTACCCGTTAAACCCAACGATATTACAGATTGTTCCGACGGAATACGAGATATACGCCAAACGCATAAATACCGCCCGGATCTAGATAATGATTTCGTCTATGAGTACCATTACTTTATTGTTGGAATATTGCTTAATAAATTGATCCACCCAAAGGATATTTTAGAATTAAATACAAAATTCAGGGTAGGATATAGGGACCCCTCTATTTGGGAAGTAGCTATGTCCTGGGTAGCCATTTATAACAAAAAATGGTTCTATGACAAAGAAACCATCGATTTTTTGCCGGATGAAGCCGAAGCCACCCTGCGAGCAGCTGGCCTTACCGGAAAGGAGGCCCTTGAATGCCAAGGCAAAAATCCGGGATATACATTTGATTTAGGACAAGTGGAAAGGACAACCACTCAATTTGCCCGAATTCCGGACAAATGGCTATATATGACATTGATGTGCCAGCAAAACAAAGACCTTTTAACTATTTTCTATTGGCCTATACCCGGGATTGATTTTTTACAGAGACGTCTTCCCTATTATGGCCGGAGCAACTTGGATAAATTGGAAACTCTATTTTCCGGCGTTTCCAAAAAAACTGCTAAATTTTACGATAAACTTATAGAAAATTTACCGCCTGACTTAGTAGCAAAAATAGATGCTCAATGGCCCCGAAAAGTAGGAAAAGATTTTTTAGAAGGGAAAAAAATGTACACGTTAAAAGAAATAACACGCGGCCATGAGGAGGATTTTGCCAAGGCCATTTTGGCCGCACTGGAAGAGGTAGATGCCCCGCCACCACCGGCCATACCGGAAGGTTATTTATAAAAATACCCCGGGCGTAAACCCGGGGTATCTTTTATAAAATTTACTGCTTAGGACAAAACCGCCAACAATTTTTCCATCGGCTCTTTGGCCTCGCCGCCGCCTTGCGCAAAATCAGCGCGCCCACCCGCGCGGCCGTTTAAATTTTCAGCCAATTTCTTGGCCACGGTTACCGCATCTGTATTAGGCAGTTTTCCCGCCGTTTTTACCACAAACGCGCGTTTGCCATCACGATCACACGACACAATCACCAACGCTTGCTTGTGTTTTTGGGCAATCGTATCGGCAATGTTGCGTAGTTCTTTCGGCTGGGCATCATCGGCATAACGTAGCACCACAGTCGTACCGTTTTTAAGCGCAAATGTCATTTCGTTTACGCCGCCCGCAGCCAACGCTTTTTGGCGGAAATCTTCGTATTGTTTTTTGACGTCTTTGAGTTCGTCCATAATGGCGTTTACGCGCACAAAAACGTCTTTGGCAGGCACCACTAACCGCGCCGCCAATGTTTCGGCTTGGCGGTTAACTTCTTTTAAATAGTCCAATGCCGCCGGGCCGGCAATTCCTTCAATGCGGCGCACGCCCGCGGAAACAGAGCCCTCTTTAAGCACGAGCACCGTAATCACTTCGGACGTATTTTTCACGTGCGTTCCGCCGCAAAGCTCCAAACTGTACTTTTTATCGGCGTGTTCAAAATCGCCCCCCATCAACACAAAGCGGGCCGGGTCGGCATATTTTTCACCCAAGAGAGTAACCGCGCCCAACTTTTCCGCATCGGCTAACGGCCGCGTTTGGCACGTAACGGGCAAAGCATCCGCGGCGGCCTTATTGGCAATCGCCCACACTTTATTCAATTCTTCGGCTTTGGGCGTTTTGGAAAGTGTATAGTCAAAACGGAAACGCTCGGGCGACACAAACGAACCGCTTTGGTGTACCGTCGTGCCAAACACTTGGCGAAGCGCGGCATTTACCAAGTGAATCGCGCTGTGATTAGCGCGCAAACGCGCGCGGCGCGGCGCGTCTACCGTCAAGGTAACAACGTCGCCTTTTTTAAGCGTGCCCGTAAATTTATGTAAGAAAATTTTACCGAGCGGTTTTTGCACGTCTGTAATTTGGGCAATTTCTTCGCCGCCCGAAACAATCACACCCGTATCGGCCACTTGCCCGCCGGACTCGGCGTAAAAAGGCGTCGTATCAAATACGGCGTACCCGTCGGTTACTTGGTCGGCTTGTTCAAATTGTGCATTTAACAAAGCAAGCACCTTTCCGGTAGCCGTCAAGGTATCGTACCCTACAAACTTAGTAGCGGGAAGCGCCTGCTCCAATTTCTGCATAACAATCACTTTGCCTTTTGTAAATTCATCTGCGTACGAACGGCTTTTTTCTTGCGCGGTTTCTTTGGCTTGTTCGTATCCTTTTTCGTCAACGCTCACCCCGCGCGCGGCGGCAATTTCGCGCGTGAGTTCCAAGGGGAAACCATACGTTTCGTGCAAGTGAAACGCATCCGCGCCGGAAATAGTTTTCGTGCCGGTAGCTAAAATTTCAGCCAGTTTTTCTTCACCCGTAACGAGCGTTTTTAAGAAGGTAGTTTCTTCTTGTTTAAGTACATCTTGGATGTGCGCGGCGTTTTTATCAATTTCCGGGTATAACCCCGCAAAGATTTTTTGCACAACGGGCACGAGCGTATATAAATACGGACGATCGTTACCCATCAGTTTGGCATAGCGCGCCGCGCGGCGAATTAAGCGACGCAAAATGTATCCGCGTCCTTCGTTGGACGGCAAAATACCTTCGGCAATTAAGAAACTGGAGCTGCGCGCGTGGTCGGCAATAATGCGCAAAGCAGAATCTTCTTCTTTGGTATTGCCGGAAATATGTAAATCTTTTTTGGCTTGCTCAATTAAAGGAGTAAACAAATCCGTACCGAACACGTTTTTGGCCCCTTGCATGGCCATACACAAGCGCTCAAGCCCCATGCCGGTATCAATGTTATTATGCGGCAACGGTTTTAACGAACCGTCTTGTTGGCGGTTGTAACTTTCAAACACAATGTTCCAAATTTCCACAAACCGCCCGCAATCACACGTGATATCACAATGCGGATTTTTGCACCCTTTATCGCCGAAATCGTAATAAATTTCACTGCACGGGCCGCACGGGCCGGTGGGGCCCATGGTCCAAAAGTTGTCTGCCTCAGCAAGTTCAAAAATGCGTTCTTTCGGCACGTAGTTGAGCCACGCTTGGTACGCTTCTTCGTCGCGCGGGGCGATGCCGCCTTTGTAAATACTTACGTACAATTTGTCGGCGGGCAAGCCGAGCTCTTTTGTCAAATATTCCCACGCCCAGGCAATCGCTTCCTTTTTAAAATAGTCGCCAAAAGAAAAATTACCCAACATTTCAAAGAAGGTTAAGTGGCGCTCGGTAAATCCGACGCTGTCAATATCGGTAGTGCGCACACATTTCTGACAGGAAATGGCATTTTTAAGCGAGTTATCAATACCCAAAAAATTAGCTTTAAATTGCACCATCCCCGCCGAAGTGAAAAGCAAAGTCGGGTCGGAATGCGGCACGAGCGAACTGGAAGGAATCGTCGGCAACCCTTTTTGATTAAAAAATTTGAAAAAGCTATTTCTGATTTCTGTACTTGTTTTCATAAAACCTTCTTTAAATAGTGTATAGATAAATTATATCAAATACACGGCCCGCCCTGCGCGCCATACTGTTTTTGTTATAATAGATAATAGGAGATTTTATGCATAAAATTTTTGGTTATTTACTAATTTGCCTAGGCGTGCTTTGTATATTTTTTTCGCTATTGTGCATGTACAAAGTGTTTGTGGACCGCCAACCTACCGCCCCGGTAGTACAACTGGCCGATATGAATTTGCAAACGCAATACGGTGTTATCGCCGTGCCTATGCAAAACATTAACACGATTGCCAACTTGGGCTTATTTGCTTTGTTTATGCTGTTTGTACTTTCCGCCGGCGGGAAATTAGCCGGGCTGGGTGTAAATTTGCTTAAAAACGAGCGCATCTACGAAGGGCTCCTTGCACTCAACGACAAATCGTCCGCTCCCACGGCGGATTCCTTAAAAAAATTATGAACTTTCACTTGATTTTAAACCCGGTCAGCGGTAAACATACCACCGATATTGACGCACTTTGCGAAAGCATTAAAACTCATTTTCCCAAGGCCGTTATACAATTAACCCGCGCCGCC
>JAGCMD010000004.1 GCA_017646765.1 Elusimicrobiaceae bacterium
GACCCGGTAGGGGGATTCATACACCACCACCGGGTGATGTAATTGGGCAGCCCCTTGTAAAAGTTTAGCCGCCTTGCCGGGTTTACGTGGCAAAAATCCTAAAAAAGTAAACGCTCCGCCCGTCAATCCGGCCCCGGCTAATGCACAGGCCACGGCACTAGGCCCCGGCAGAGAAGTAACCGCTATCCCCGCCGCCACCGCCGCCTTTACCAACTTCCACCCCGGGTCCGAGATACAAGGCGTACCACAATCACTTACCAAAGCGCAATTTTTGCCGCTTTTTAGCGCGTCCAAACAGCGCGCGACGGAGCGTTCGTCATTTTCGTTATAGCGGTAGAGCGGTTTGTGTATTTGAAAATGGGTAAGTAGTGTTTGGGTGCGGCGGGTATCTTCACACAGCACGGCGTCGCACGCTTGCAACACATCCAGCGCGCGCACCGTAATATCGCGCAAGTTGCCAATAGGGTTAGGGACGATGTAGAGCATATATAGATTGTATAAAATTATAGCGGCCGGCGATTGATGCCGGCCGCGTGGGGTTAAAATTCCTGATACACTAGCATCCGCCCGCGGGTAAATTTGACTTCAAATTCATTGCCGGTTGTTTGATTACTCAAACTGCGTGTAGTGCCCAATTCCAGGCGGGCCCGGTTCAAAGGATATTTAAACCCTTTTAGTGTCACGTTTGTACAGGTTTCCAGTGGAATAATACTTACCCGTTTATCTGGGCGGCATTTAAACACCCCTCCACTCACTAACGGATACACTACCCGACGTTGACCGATTAAACGGATGTCTAATTTATCGGCCCATTTGGCACACGTGAGTAAATTGCCGATAGAAAAATCCCACCGTTTTCCGATAAAGTCCACCAACGTCACCCCCGGGAATTGATGTTCAACCGCCCAGTGGAGTGCTTTTTCCAAATCGGTATTTTCTTGCCAAGAAATATGAATCGTGCGGGCACGGAGGTATTTTTGGGCATCTGCGGAAGCAGAGTCCAAATCCCCAATAAGGGCATTGGGCCATACGGCGGCTTGCAAGGCATAATTGGCCCCACCGTCTACCGCCAAAATACAGTTGGCTTCTTTAGCAAGTTTGCGAAGTAACGCACGCGGCACTGCCGCCCCGTTACCGATCAGTAACAGAGGATATGTTCTCATTTTCGGGTTTCCTTAATAATAGTAATATAATTAAGCTTACCATAACTCCCACATAAAAGGGATCAATATTTTGTACTAGTTTGTAAGGGGGTAGCCAATGCCACACCGTCATAGCTGCGGCGCTGGCTAGCACGGAACCCACAAATAATCGGTCGCTAATACGGTTGGGGGTCAAATAGCCCATCAAGATCGGCACCAGCAAACACGCCGAGAAATACGACCCTAACACCAGCCAAATCTCTTTAAAACTTCCACGAAAAACAAGCGCCATCCCAATGGAAAACGCTCCCACGATGAAAATAGAAATCCGATTTGAAAGCACTACACGTTTGAACCGATGGCGCAACAAATCAAAGCTTAGCGTATTGGCCGCAATGAATAAAAACGAATTAAGTGTCGAGAGAATAATGGACAAAATCCCGGCTACAAAAAATCCCCGCAGTCCTACCGGCAAAAGTTGAATGGCATAATAGAAATAGGCCTCGCCGGGTTGGGCTTGGGGCAATACCGCCCGTGCATATAAGGACCCTGTCGTCGTACAAAAATCAAACAAAAACCAAATACCCGTGGAAATCAAAATCCCTTTTTGCACCACCTGGGGCGAGCGTGCCGCAAAGCAACGTTGGTAGAAACTTGGGTCAATGAGCGTGGAAAGAGCGATAAACCCCCACACACACGTCGTCAGCCAGCTGTTCCCGCCGGTGAGCGTAAAATGACTAGCGGGCAAATTGGCCTTTAGAAACGAAAGTCCGCCAAAACTCTGCACCGAAAACACGACGACCATGGCCACCGCACTGCACATCACAAAAAATTGCACCAAGTCCGAAAACACCACGGAGCGAAGTCCCCCCCACGCCGTGTAAAGCCCTACAAATAGCGTACCCCATATCATCCCGCTTAGTACGCTGATGCCAAACACCATATGCAAAAACATTCCTAAAGACAGTACATACACCCCCGGTGCAATGTGGCACAACGTCAGAACAGCCGTTACTTTGGCCGACTTTGGGCCAAACATCTGGCGGGTTAAATCGGGCAGTGTATAGGAAGAGTATTTGGCCAAACGTTTGGCGATAAAAAATGCAAAAATCAGGTATGCAACATACCAAAAAATACCTTGCGTGACAAAATTAAAAATACCGTAATTAAACGTAATTTCGTTGACGGCAAAAATGCCACCATACCACGTGGCTACCAACGTGAATACAAACAGCGGCAACGTCAGCTGGCGGCCCATTAAAAGGTAATCCAGGGCTGAGGGTTTATCCTTCTTCTTTTTAAGCCGCCACGAGCCGTATACCGCCGCCACCGCCGTGGCCAATATTACCCCGGCAAAAACACTCCAGTCGAGCGGTTGAAAATACGAAGCGGTTTTGAGTTCACTTAGCATTACTGTATTTTAGCATAATAAAACTTTGTCTAAGAAGGGACGATTCTGATTTATTGTAAAACA
>JAGCMD010000063.1 GCA_017646765.1 Elusimicrobiaceae bacterium
ACTCCGGTTGCCGTGGAAGAAGTAGTTGTTGAAGAAGTGAAAGTGGAAGAAAAAGCGGAAGACGTAAAAGAAGCGGCCAAGGAAGAAAAACCCAAAGCCAAAAAAACGACCGCTAAAAAAACGACGACCGCCAAAAAGACGACCGCCTCTAAAAAAACCACTACTGCCAAAAAGACCACGGCAGCCAAAAAAACCACTGCGAAAAATGCAGAATAAGAAACTGCGGCAGAAGCTAAATAGTTTTGCTTTCACGGAAAGTTCCCCCTTCGGGAACTTTCCGGCAGGTTTCATATTTTACGAGAAAAACGAAGTCTTTAATGGACGATATGAAAAATTTAAGAGAAAAAACCGGCGCCGGCATGATGGACTGCAAAAAAGCCCTCATGGAATGCAATAACGACATGGAGCAAGCCGTTGTGTATTTGCGCAAAAAAGGCTTAGCCGCCATGGCTAAACGCGCCGACCGCGATACCAAAGAAGGCCGCGTTAGCGTAAAAACCGACGGCAAAAATATTGCGATGGCCTACTTGGGCTGTGAAACGGACTTTGTGGCTAAAACCGACGATTTTATTAAACTCGCCGATGAATTAGCCGATTACGTTTTGAAACACCCGGGTGTGGATTATGCCAATGACGAGTACATCAAAAACCAAATCACCGAACGTGCGCCGAAATTCGGCGAGAACACCGCTTTAAAAGGTGCCTATAACTGGGCCCCGGCGGAAGGTTCCGTGATGGCTTATTATGTGCACTCGGACAATAAAAAAGCATCCATTTTGGAACTTGCCATCAAAGGTAATTGCGACAAAAACGCCGCGACCGAAATTGCCCGCGGTTTAGCCATGCATACCGTCGGTATGCAAAGCGGCTGGGTAGATGCCAAAGATATTCCGCAAGAAGTCATTGACCGGGAATTGGATATTTACCGCACGCAAGCGCAAAACGAAGGCAAACCGGCCGAAGCCATTGAAAAAATGCTTCCCGGTAAAGTCAAAAAGTTTGCCAAAGACAACTGCCTGTTAGAACAACCCACGATTAAAGATAACAAAAAAACCGTGGCGGACTATCTAAAGGAAGAGTCTAAAAAATTGGGTTGCGAACTGAGCGTTGTACGCTTTGTACGCTTCTAGTTTTAAGCCCCTCGCAAGAGGGGCTTTTTTTTGAGCTTGTCGCGGTTGTTTCGGCCAGCTCAAAAAAAAGCCTTTGAATTGTGCTAGAATAATAGAAGTACGTTGTTAGGAGATTACCCATGACCCCGACTCATAAAAAGAAAAGAGTATTACTTAAACTTTCCGGCGAAGCCCTCATCAACGAAGGCAGCCGCGGTGTAAACCCGCAATCTCTTAAAGAAATTGCTACCGAGATTGCCGACGCTTATAAAAACAGCAACTGCGAGTTGGCTATCGTTATCGGCGGCGGAAATATTTGGCGCGGTGTGCGCGACGGCGGCGGTGTGATTGACCGTGTCAATTCGGACAATATGGGTATGCTGGCTACCGTTATCAACGCGATTGCACTGCAATCGGCTATTGAAGATGCCGGTGTGCCGACGCGTGTTTTAACTTCTATCAACATTTACCAACTGGCCGAGGCATTTGTGCGCCGCAAAGCCGTGCGTCACTTGGAAAAGGGCCGCATCGTGATTTTTGCGGGCGGCACCGGTAACCCGTTTTTTACTACGGACAGCGCCGCAGCGTTGCGCGCTTCCGAAATCAATGCCGATATCCTTTTAAAAGCCACGCAAGTAGACGGCGTTTACGACAGCGACCCGCGCAAAAACCCGCAGGCCAAACTGATTTCCCGCATTACGTACGCCGACGCAATTGCCAAGCGGTTACAATTCATGGATACGGCCGCGCTGGCTTTATGTATGGAAAAACAACTGCCTTTAGAAGTGTTTAATTTACACAAAAAAGGCAACATTAAAAAAGCACTTTGCGGCGAAGAAATCGGCACCGTGATTTATTAGTACTGGCCGCTCGTTTGGCATGACATGAAATTGACAATAATTGCTATAATAAATTAACTTTAATTACGAGGTTACTATGGAAGAAATTACCGCTTTACTCAGCAAAACCAAAAATGAAATGGCCGAACACGTTACTCGTTTGGAACGTGATTTGTCTACGATTCGCACCGGGCGCGCGAGTGCCGGACTACTTGAAAACATCCGCGTAGATTATTACGGTACGCCCACCCCCATTAAGCAAATGGCTGTCATCAACATTTTAGACGCCAAAACGCTGGAAATCCAACCGTGGGATATCAGTGCGTTAAACGATATTGATAAAGCACTCCAACAAGCCGATTTGGGCGCCAGCCCCGTCAACAACGGCAAAGTAATTCGCATTACGCTGCCGTCTATGACGGAAGAACGCCGCAAACAACTCGCTAAAAACATTTCCAAAATGAGTGAAGATTTTAAGGTGGCTATCCGCAACGTGCGCCGCGACGTGATAGAGAAACTTAAAAAAGCGCAAAAAGCGTCCGAGATTACCGAGGACGATTTGAAACGCTACGAAGGGGATGTGCAAAAAGCGACCGACGCGCATATTGCCAAAGTGGACGAAGTTATTTCCAAAAAAGAAGCCGAAATCATGACGATTTAGGTTTAGGCGTTTATCCTTCAATTCAAAAGCCATGCGTTTTTACGCGTGGCTTTTTACATATTCCCGATTTGCCCGTCCGGCAAGGACTCGGGAATCCCCACCACTTCAAAAGCACAAGGAGGAGATCCCCAACAGAGACATTTGGGGATGACGCTAATATATAAACTGTCATACCGCAAGGTTGTAATGCGGTATCTCCCGCTTTTACATACGCAAGGGACGGAAACGAACGGAAAGAAAATCGGGAGATGCCCGATAAAAACCTTCGGGCATGACAACTTTATTTAATAACAAATTTTAAAATCGGGAGATGGCGGAGTGCTTGCCGCACGGGACGTTTATAAAAAATGTCATTCCCGAAAGTTTTGGGCGGCCCGCAGGGTTCGGGAATCTCCACTACTTGAAATTACGTAAGGAGGAGATCCCCGAGTCCTCGCCGGACGGGCAACCT
>JAGCMD010000064.1 GCA_017646765.1 Elusimicrobiaceae bacterium
TCTACGCCCAATTCTAACGCAGCGGCTACGGCGGCCGTGGCGTTGGCTATGTTGTGTAGCCCGGGCACTTGCAAGCGGAACGGGACGCCTTGAATGGTAAAATCGGAACCGAATCCGTCTACTTTAATTTCCGTCGGGTGCACATCACCGTACGACATGCCAAAGGTCTTGGCCCCTTGTGAAATAGCTTGCAAGTTAGCCTCTTCCGCGTTGACGATGGCCGTTTTACAATGCGAAATAAATTCTTTAAAATATCCTTGCAATACTTCAATTTCTTTATGGTCTTTTTGCAAGTTTAAGCACACGCCCAAATGCGGTTTATATTTAACGATAGAGCCGTCACTCTCGTCGGCTTCAATCACGAGTAAATCGGATTTGCCTTTATAAACATTTCCAAAGACGCCTTGTTCTTTTTGTAAAGATAAAATCGCCGCGCCCGTGATGACCGACGGCTCTAAGCCCGCAAACGCCAAAATATCGTACACCATAGCGGTGGTTGTGCTTTTACCGCTCGTGCCGGAAACGGCAATCGTGCGGTGCGCGGCCACGTGTTTAGCAAGTAGTTCCGAGCGGTGCATGGTGGGAATGTTTAAAGCGCGTGCTTTTTGAAGTTCCGGGTTGTCCTCTTCAATCGCGGAAGATAAAATAACAAGTTCTGTTTTTTCATCAATGCCGCTGCCGTCCTGCGGGAATAATTTAACGCCTAACTTTTGCAAATAATCCCACAAGGCCATGTCTGTGTATCCCTTGCTAATGAGCCGGTCCGAGCCGGTAACTTCATCTTGCCCCATGGCGTGCAGTTGTGCCAGCGCACTCATACCCACGCCGCCAATGCCAATAAAGTGAATTTTCATTTTTTACGTTCCTCTAATTTGAATTTTGCATAATCTTTCATGGTGTAAAATCCCTTATCGCATGTAACAAGCCAGGCCGCAATTTCCAAAGCAGACTTGGCAAACAAATCGCGGTTTAAGGCTTTGTGTGTAAGGGAAATTTCATCAAAGGGGGAAGAAAATTTTACTTCGTGTGTGCCCACCGTTTCTCCGATGCGTTCGTAAGTTACTTGCCCGGCCGGGAAGTTCAGCGCGGCTGCTATTTTTTTAGCCGTTCCGCTGGGGGCATCTTTTTTATGTATGTGGTGAATTTCGTGTAAACGGAGCGTGTAGCCTTCGTACATAGCGGCAGCTTGTTGGGCCAGTTGTGTAAAAAAATATACGCTTAAACTAACATTGGGCGCGAAGAAAACCGGGAAGTTTTTTTCTTGTTTTAGTTGTGTTAAAAAACTTTCCGGCAAGTTAGTAGTGCCCGTTAAAAACGGTTTTTGGTAATGCTTGGCCAGCGCAAATGCTTCTTCGGCTCCTTGCGGGGTGGAGAAATCAATAATAATATCAAAATCGGCGGTTATGTCTTGTCCGGCAGTGCGCGTGGCCGCCACCGTTAACCCGAGTTCGGGGCATTGTTCAATCAGCCGAATCATGGCTTGGCCCATTTTGCCGTTTGCGCCGTTAATAAGCACTTTTTTAGCGACAGGGTTTTTCATACAAAACGCTCCAATAAAAGTTCCACAATTTGACGACCGTTCATAGCCGCCCCTTTGAGTAAATTATCAAATGTGACAAAATAGTGAAAGACATTTTCGTCTAGTGCATCTTTGCGTAAGCGGCAGATAAAAGTGGTTTCTTTGCCGCTGACTTCTTTAGGCGTGATGACATGTTCGGAGTATTTTAAATTCGGGAAATTATTCCATGCTTTTTTGATTTGTTCCAAATCGGCTTTCTCTTTTATCTTTACGGTTACACCCAGCGAGTGACTATTTTCCACGCCGACGCGTACCGTGTGACAATACACTTTTAAATCGGGAATTTCCAAAATTTTACGGCTTTCGTACAGCCCCTTTAGTTCTTCGCTGGTGTGTCCGTTTGGCAGTAACGAGCCGATAAGCGGCACGCAATTTTTTTCGTAATACGAGCCGGGTAAGTGAAATTCATCCAACAGCTTTTTTCCGCCGCCGCTGATGGCTTGATAAGAGCAGAAAAATACTTCTTCAAAATGATAAAAGGGTTTTAACGGAGCCAAACTCATCACCAGTCCTGTCGTCGTGCAATTAGGGCTGGCAATCAGCTGCGTGTCTTTGGTAATGGCGTGCGGATTGATTTCCGGAATAACGAGCGGTACGCCGGGTGTCATGCGGAACTCAGATGACATATCCACCATAAATTTAACCCGGTTTTTAAGTTTTGGAGCCAGCTCACGGCTGACGGGATTGTCGGTACACAAAACGGCAATATCTAAGGCCGGGATTTCGTCGTTTCGTCCGAACGTTTTTATTTCAAAAGGGAGTTTGATTTTTTGCAGTTCGGTCTGCATCTTTTGACCGACCATGCCGTTAATTCCGATAATGCCTACTGTTTTCATAAGGACCTCACTCAGTAAACCACGAAGGATCCGCCGTTTGTAAAAGCTTGTCCAGTTGTTCTTGATGTTCGCGCGAAATTTCGCCCAGTGGCAAACGCACGGTTGAAGAACCAAACCCGCGTTTGGCCAGGATATATTTAATGCAGGTGGGGTTTGTTTCGGCGTAACAAGCTTTGATAAGCGGGTAGAGCCGGGCAAACAGCGCAAACGACTCGCTTGTTTTACCTTGTTTAAATAAATCGTAAATTTGTACAAAGGCCGGGGCGAGTACGTTGGCCGCGGCACTGATAATGCCGGCGGCATTGATGGCTAAGTATTGCGGGAACAAATCGTCGTTGCCGCATAAATAATCCAGCTTGTTGTGATAGTTTACAGCGGTTTGCATCACATGGGTAGCGTCATAATCGGACTCTTTAATCCCCACGATTTGCGGAACGGACGTTAGCAAATCGGCTAATACATTATCAGGAAGTTTTAGCCCGGTGCGGCCGGGAATATGATATAAAATAATCGGCGCGCCTACTTCGGCAATCGCTTTATAGTGGGCGATAAGTCCGGCCGGGTTTGGCTTATTATAATAAGGAGTTACCACGAGTACCGCGTCCGGGTTAAAGGCCAGCACGGCGCGGGTATTTTCTACCGCGGCGGGGGTGGAATTGCTGCCGGTGCCGATAATAATTTTGCATTTACCTTTTAAAACCGGCACGCAGAAATTGAGAATTTGTAATTTTTCTTCGGCGCTAAGGGTAGGCGTTTCGGCGGTGGTTCCCAAAAGAACCAGGCCGTGTACGCCGGCTTTCAGTTGGGCTTCCAGCAAGTGTTTTAAGGCATTAAAATCAATGCTTCCGTCGGATGAAAAAGGCGTGGACAGTGCTGTAAAAATTCCGTTAAACATAAACCCTCTTGAAAAAAATTTAAAAACTAACTGTCCATATTCTAGCAATTTATTGGTATAATGAAGATAATATTTTTAGTAAAGAGGATAACTATGTCAGAAAAAGAAAATGCTTCCTTCCCCGATAGTACTTCCCCGGGCGTTGATACAACTTCTACCGGTTTACCTACCGAATGGTGGGAACAAAAATTAAAAGAAAATGAAAAAACAATTCTGCTAACCAATACTTCGCAGAAAAAGAAAGAGACCCCGGCGCACACTTCTTTTGCGCCGCGCAGTATATGGGCCTCTCTTTTATTATTAACGTTTATTGTATCTACGTGCTGCGGACTTTTCTTGGCATCGCGTCCGGCGCCGGTTTGTGCTACAAAAGCGGAGGATAAGCGAGAAGAAACTTCGGACGCTTCGTTTGTATCTTCTTTGGCTAAGTCGGCCAAATCCGGTATCGCTTGGATTAAAGTACGCGGTGTCATTTCGCAAGACGACAACAACGGGCCGTTTTCCCGCCCGCAAGGAGCCTCGGCCATTGCCAAACGGATTCGCCAAGCTGCGGAAGATAAAAATGTAAAAGCGATTGTGCTGGATATTAACTCTCCCGGCGGGACGGTGGCTTCGGTACAAAACATTTACGGCGAGTTATTAAAAGCCAAAGAACAAGGTAAAAAAATCGTGGCGCTTATGCGGGATGTGGCGGCGTCGGGCGGGTTTTATATTGCTATGGCGGCGGATAAAATTGTGGCGGAGCCGGGCACGATTACGGGGTCTGTCGGAGTCATTATGCAGACGGGCAACGTAGAAGGACTTTTTGAAAAAATCGGCGTAAAAGTTACTCCGATTACGTCGGGTAAATACAAAGATATGGGTTCTGCTTACCGCCCGATGACGGATGCCGAAAAAGCCATTTTACAAGACATGGTAAATGACACGTATGCACAATTTTTTGCAGCGGTTAAGGCCGGACGCCCCGGAATTAAACCGGAAGATTTAATGGAATATACCGACGGCCGTGTGTTTACCGGGCAACGCGCTTACAATATAGGTTTTATTGATAAATTAGGCGGCGAAGAAGAAGCGCGGCTCTTGGCCGGAGAATTAGCCGGTATTAAAGATCCCAAGGTTATTTCCCAACGCGGGGACGGATTGCGTGATTTTATTTTATCGCTTGGCTCTAATGTGGAAAGCCGTTCGGTGACAAAACAACTTCAAACGCTAACCACCCCCAGCGTGTCATATCTGTGGGTAAATTAGGAGCGGCTATGCATTTGCTCAAAGCTTATTTTGATTACATGAACTCGCCGGAAAAGGCTTTGCACGCGCTTTTAGAAGAACGCTCTTTTGCACAGGCGTGTATGGGCTATTTCGCGGCGACGTTGGGCTGGGTGCTGTTTTTTAATATCGGCTCCGGCGCGACGGCGGCGGCTATCTTGTTAAAAATAATGGTGGTGTTTGTAGCGGAATTAACTGCCGGCTACTTTTTGGCCTCTTTCTGCGGGCTATATTTAGATTTTCTAAAAGTGGAAACTTCTCCTGCTAAACTTTTTGTGCTGATTGGTTCGGCCGGGTTTATTAAGGGGCTTTTGATTGCGTTTGCGCTTATATCGGCCGCGTTTCCTGCGGCGCGTCTGGTGTGGCTTTCGCCTTTAGCCTTGTTGCTGGTTTTTGGTTTACAACTGGGCTATTTAACACGCGGAATTAAGCGGGTGTATAATATTTCGTATCCGCGGGCGTTGGGGGCGTGGCTGTTTGCTTTTGTACCAATGCTGGTGGCCCTCGGGCTATTGTTTGTGTTTATGTGTTGGGGGTTAATGCTTCTTTTCTAACCCAACAATTTGTATGAAAGTTTCTAGGGGCCGACAAAATGTCTGCCCCCCGGTATTTGGATACAAAAACCCCACGGACACAAAGCAGTTTGTGTCCTGTCTTCCCTAAAATTAAAAAGCACCCTGGCGGGTGCTTTAAATTTTAGCCAAGACGAAAGGCGATCGCCCTGCATAAATTTCCTGACGGAAATTTTGCCCGGGCCCGCCCTCGCGGTTTTTGCCTTTCGCGGCTTGCGCACGCTCAAACAAAAACATCGCTGCGGGCTTCGCTCCCCCACGCGCATAAAGCAGTTTATGCGCTGTCTTGATTAGATATAAAAAATCCCGCCTGATGCGGGATTTTCTATATCTAGCCAAGACGGGGGATCGAACCCCGGACCTATCGCTTACGAAGCGATTGCTCTACCAGCTGAGCTATCTTGGCAAAAAACGGTAGTTACTACTCTTATATTCTACAAAAAAAAAGGAAATTTTGCACGCCTGCGGCTATAACTTTCCGGACAATGAACCTATTTATTTAGTTTTTGGCGTCCGGCGCAGATTGTCAATGTGTGCTTGTAATTGTTGGGCGGGCGGATAATTTTGGTTTTGCTGTAAAAATTCCGATTCCGTCACTACCGAGGGACCCTTACGCAAAAGATTTAGCCATCCTTGCGCTTGCGGGACGTTCCTTTCCAACAGCGCAATTTGTGCCAAGAAAGTGTACGTTTCCGGATTGACCGGATCCGATTGTAAAGAACGAATAAACGCTTTTTGGGCCCGGCGCATATTTTCACGAGCTTCCTCACTTAATAAAGCATGCTCGGCGGCACTGCGCGCTTGTCCGGCGTCTTGCGAACGGGTAAGCGCCATGCGGTAATACAGTTGTCCTAAATTATGATACAGCAGCGCATGATTGGGAGAACGTTTTTGCACCAGTGCAAAGTCCGCCAGGGCACGGGTATAGTCGTCGGATGGTTTTTCTTTGTCTCCGCGAACGGGAGAAAAACGTTTGTTTAAATCAAAGGTGGCCGCTAACACGTTGGCGCGGAATTGTCGGTATTCGGTTTGCAGTGGGTTAAACGTAACAGCTTTCGTGAAAAATCCGATAGCGCCTTCCAAATTGCGCTGATTATAAAAAGCGATACCCAGGCTATAAAAATGGCTGGCCTGAAAAGGCGCATAAGCTGCTGCTTCCAGCGGCGGTAGCAGCAGCAGCGGTATTAAACCCAGCCAATAGCGTGTAAGCCAAGCGGCTCGTATCACTACCAAGAAAGACGTTCCCACACAGCCTAAAAACACCACCCACGCTAAAGACAACAATAATTTTTCGCCTAAATTTTGAGTGCCCATCACGGCAACGATTTGATAAAACCCATGTAATAACCATATACTTAGTGTGACAAGTCCGGCTAAAATCAGTAACCGTATCGTCCACAGCAGCCCGTTGGAAGAAACGGGGATTTCCGCCGCGGGGAGCGCTGCTTTCGGGCGGCACAGCGCGAGTAAAATGCCTATAAAAAGTGCGAAGAAAAAACCGCTGGAGGCAAAGTGTATGCTGATATCCACCCAACTGTGTATAAATACCCCTGCCAGAGCGGTCGTATAACCCAAGAGATAGAAAAAACTTTCTGTTTTTTCCGCCTGCTTAAGCGTGCGTACGGCCCACGTAAACACAAAAATCATCATCCACAAAAATAACGCGAGCCCGACCGTGCCCGATACGGCCCATTGTTCCAACAGTTCGTTTTCGGCGTGTTGGGTTTCGGTGTTGGGAGCTTTTTCAATATAGAAAATTTGCGGCCGTCGGTGTGCCGTGTAAATGGTTTTAAAGTTACCGATGCCTACCCCCATCATAGGGGCCTCTTTAACTATTTCAAAAGTGCCCAACCACGTGTGCGCACGAAAACTGACCGATTGAAAACGTTTGGCGGAATAGACCCCGGCCAATACCGCTATCCCCAGTGCGGCAACCAGTGCCAACGCATTGATTTTTTTTACATGTTTTTTAGCCCAAGCGGACCCGTAATTGGCGTATAAAAATACTCCGGTAGCAGCGGCCGCTGCGTAGGCCAACCACGCGCCTTTGCTCTCCGTAAAGAACAAGAGGACCGCACCCAAAATACCCAAAACCGCGTATTTTTTCCGGCGGGTAGCCAGATACAAAGCTCCTAAAATGCCGGAAGAAAAAATTACAAAATCGGCAAAGAAATTCGGGTTAGCGTGGGTGGAAAAAATTCGTTTTGTAAACCAACCGCGCCAAGGCATCGGGTCAACCCCCGGGAAAAATCCGTCCACCATTTGCACAACGCCGTATAAAAAAGCAATCCAAATGGCGGCTAGCAGCCAACGGGTAATGGTTTTAATGTCTGTTTGTGTAAATTCGGTAGCAGCTAATAGTGTAACGGAACTGTATAACAAAAACCGGATAAATTCTTCGGCAGCTTCTGTATGTAACGGAGCAAAAACAAAGCATAGCACATTCCACAAAGTATACACTAAAACGGGTAACAAAAAGGGTAAGTTCCGGCGGGAAAAAGGGTTTTGCCGTTGCGAAATTTTAAGCGAGCTCCACAAGGCCAACAACAAAAGCCCGCCCATATGCAGCAGCGTCAGCTTGACTTGTGCGGTGTCATACGTGCCGGTAAAAAAAGAAATGCTGATTAGCAGCCCCAAGGCCCCGGTTGCGTGAACAAGTGCCCGGTGTAAAAAAGATACCGCCGGGCAAAGCGGAGGTTTATTTTCCCGGACCGAAGGGGTACGAAGCGCACGTTTTTGTTTGGCCATACCTATATGGTAACAAATTTAGTTGTCGCGGCACTTATTTAAACGCGTTGTAGGAAACAATCTCTTCCAGTTTTTTACGTCCGTGCGAGGCGGCTTCTTGGGCGGGATATCCCAGAGCAATCAAATGCTCTATTTTTTTGCCGTCGGGCAAGTGAAAAAACCGAGCGGCTTTATCGCTGTTTAACCAGCCGATCCAACAGCTGCCTATCCCTAAGTCCCACGCGCGTAACACCAAGTGTTCACACGCAATACCGTGATCTACCAAATAAAATTCTGTTCGGCGGATAAAATTGCCCATGCGGCTGACGAAATTCCCTTTGTCCGAAACCGCTGCGATAAGTACGGGGGCTTTTTCGGCCCATTTACTAATAGCGTATACCCCGCTGAAAACTTCGCGGCAAAAATCGGCTTTTATTTGCGGATCATCTATCACAATAAAATGCCACGGTTGTGCGTTGCAGGCCGACGGAGCCAGCCGGGCGGCCTCCAAACATTGGTTGATTTTTTCCCGGGCTACCGGCTTATCCTGAAATTTACGCACACTGTGGCGCGAAGAAATGACTTGTATCAGTTCCATAAAACCCCCTTAACGTATAAAAATATATTAGCAAAAAAGGCAGTTTGTTTTATACAATAAAAATATGCAATTTACTAAATACAACGGGTTGGGCAATGACTTCGTTTTTTTAGATGAGCAGACTGCGCTGTCCGTTAAAAATCCAACGGTTTTAGCCCAAAAAATGTGTGACCGCCGCCTGGGTATCGGGGCAGACGGTTTGGTGCTTTTACTTCCCTCTGCGCGGGCGGATGTGCGTATGCGCATTATCAATTCTGACGGTAGTGAGGCTGAAATGTGCGGCAATGCTTCGCGCTGTGTGCCCTTGCACCTGTATCGCCGGGGGATGTGTAAGAATAAAAAAATTTCACTTGAAACATTGGCGGGTATCATCCGTACTGAAATTATAGATGAGAGTTGCGGGCTTGTACGGGTAGATATGGGGGCACCGCGTTTGCGCCGGACGGAAATTCCGATTCTTGGCGCGGCGGACGACCGCGCGGTGGGTGTGCCGGTCGGGGCGTGCGGGCGTACGTTTTTCGGCACAGCCCTTTCTATGGGAAATCCGCATTTTGTGGTGTTTGTAGAAGATGCCGAAAATATCCCGTTGGAACAGTGGGGCCCGGCGTTAGAGACGCACAAGTTATTTCCGCGCAAGACAAACGTAGAATTTGTACAGGTACTCAATAAATATGCCGTGCGTATGCGTGTGTGGGAACGCGGAGCGGGCGTAACCCGTGCGTGCGGTACGGGAGCCTGTGCGGCGGCAGTAGCAGGCGTATTAAATAATAAAACGGCTGAAAAAATAACCGTTAAATTAGACGGCGGCGATTTGCAAATAGAATGGCCCGACCAACAACACGTATGGATGACGGGGCTGGCACAAGAAGTTTTTACGGGAGATTATATTGATTTATGACGGCTGTAAATCCGCATTACTTAAAATTACAAGGCAGTTATTTATTCTCTACGATTGCTAAAAAAGTGGCCGCTTACAAAGAGGCTCACCCGCAAACCCAGGTAATTAGTTTGGGAATAGGGGATGTGTCACAGCCGCTCGTTCCGGCGGTAGTGGAGGCGTTGCAACAAGCCGGCCGGGAAATGGGACAAGCCGAAACGTTCCGCGGATACGGCCCCGAACAAGGGTATGAATTTTTACGTAAAACCGTTTTACAGGGAGATTATCTTTCCCGCGGCCTGGCGTTATCTGCGGATGAAATTTTTATAAGCGACGGCGCCAAAAGCGATGTGGCTAATTTCCAAGAATTGTTTTCATCTTCTGCGCGCGTCGCTTTGCAGGATCCCGTGTATCCGGTGTATTTAGATACCAATGTAATGGCCGGGCGGACGGATGTTTATAAAAACGGCCGCTACGGGGGTATTATTTATTTACCCTGTACCGAAGAAAATAATTTTTTGCCGCAACTGCCGCGGGAGCATGCAGATATTATTTATTTATGTTCGCCCAATAATCCTACCGGAGCGGCTTTAACTAAAACCGAATTAAAAAAATGGGTAGATTATGCGTTAGAACATCACAGTATTATTTTATATGACTCGGCGTATGAGGCGTATATCACGCAAGCCGGTGTGCCCCATTCTATTTACGAAGTCCCCGGCGCTGAAAAAGTAGCGGTGGAGTTTCGCTCGTTTTCCAAAACGGCCGGGTTTACGGGCACACGGTGTGCCTACACGGTAGTGCCTAAAGGGGTTATGCTTACTACGCCGGATGACGGAAAGGTAAGTTTGCATAGTTTATGGTTGCGTCGCCAGACCACTAAATTTAACGGGGTGCCGTACATTGTCCAGCGGGCCGCCGAAGCCGTTTATTCGCCGCAAGGGCGGGCGCAAACCCGGGCGGTAATTGGTATGTATCAGCAAAACGCGGCAGTGATTTTGTCTGCCTTAAAAGAGGCCGGATTAACTGCCTTTGGCGGACAAAATGCGCCGTATATTTGGCTAAAAACGCCCCAGGGGGTTGATTCTTGGTCATTTTTTGATAAACTGTTAGTAGAGGCCCAAGTGGTGGGTACCCCCGGAGTGGGATTTGGCGCGTGCGGAGAAGGATACTTCCGCTTAACGGCTTTCAATACGCCGCAGTTAACAGCGCAGGCCGCCCGGCGGGTAGCAGATTTGACTTTTTAAGGAGAAACTATGAATAATACAGGTTTTACGTTGCTGGAGCTACTGATGGTAGCGTTAATCATGAGCATACTGGTTTCGGTAGCTGTTCCGCAGTATATGAAATCGGCCGAGCGGGCCCGAGCCACGGAAGCTTTGACCA
>JAGCMD010000065.1 GCA_017646765.1 Elusimicrobiaceae bacterium
CGGCCTGTCACGCTATTAAAATGGAACGAATCAAAAGAAGATGCCACCTGCCAACCGGCAGAATCTTCGCTGGAGCCTTCGGCGCAAATTAAACTGGTGGCGGAAAAGTCCTCGCGCGCTGCCAGTTCATGCGGCGCGAAAGGGCCAATTACATCATCTCCGTCAAAAAGCCAGTATTTCATGTGTAGTTATGCTGCTACGCGGCAATGTGCCAATGCCGCTTTTAAACGTTCCAGCACCGTCTCTTTTCCCATATATTCCAGCATTTTAAATAATGTCGGGCCATGCGTGCGGCCGGAAACGGCTACACGCACCGGATGGAAAATTTGCCCGGCTTTTAAACCGTTGGCTTTGGCCGTCGTGCGGGCCGCGGCTTCCAAGTTGGCTTCGGTAAATTCATCTAATTTACTATATGCATCAATCATCAGTTCCAGGGCTTGTTTAGCTTCGGGTTTACCAAAAACTTTTTCCAAGGCGTCCTGTTCAAAAACAGGTTTTTCAAAAAAGAAACGAATCAGATCCGGGATCTCCGTTAAGAGTTTATATTTTTCTTGCTCTAACGAGATAATACCTTCCAATTGCGCACGGCTCACGCCGGAGACATCCAGGCCCGCTTTTTCAATAAACGGCATTGCCAAATCGGTTAAGCGCGAAATGGGCGTAGCGCGGATATACTCGCCGTTCATCAAGTTGAGTTTTTCCGGGTCCATCACGGCCGGACTGGGTTGACAACCGGAAATATCAAATTTTTCCTCTAACTCCCCGGGAGCAAATAACTGTTGCGAATCGCTGGTCGCCCAACCGAGCAAGGCCAGGTAATTTTTCAAGGCCTCGGGCAAATAGCCCATATTGCGGAACTCTACAACGTTGGTGGCGCCGTGGCGTTTGGAAAGTTTTTTGCCGTCGGGCCCGTGAATCATAGACAGGTGGGCAAATATCGGCTCTTTCCAACCGAGCGCCCGGTAAATCTGAATTTGAGCCGGCGTGTTGGAAATATGGTCATCTCCGCGAATAACGTGCGTCATTCGCATTAAATGGTCATCTACCACAACGGCAAAATTGTACGTCGGGTAGCCGCTCGTTTTTTGGATAACGAGGTCATACAAATCTTTACTGGCAAATTTGACGTGTCCGCGAATAAGATCGTCCCACTCCACGTCCCCTTCCTTGGGCATACGGAAACGGATAACATATTTGCGGCCTTGTGCTTCCAATTCTTTTTGTTGTTCGGGGGTTAAATTGGCGCATTTGCCGTCGTATTTCGGCGGGCGGTGTTCCGCCAAACACTTTTGGCGGTTGGCTTCCAATTCTTCTTCCGTGCAATAGCATTTATAGGCTTTGCCTTCGGCCAAAAGTTGGTCAATGTATTTTTTATAAATACCTTGGTCTGCGCGAATAGCCTGATAGTACGGGGCGTCGGGCCCTTTATCGGTGCCGTCGGGCATAGGGCCTTCATCCCACAATAAATTCATCCATTGCATCCCTTCAAAAATAGCATCCGTGGAAGCTTGGGTAGAGCGCTCTTCATCGGTATCTTCAATACGAAGCAAAAAGGTGCCTTTGTTTTTCTTGGCAAACAGATAGTTAAATAACGCGGTACGTACCCCGCCAATATGCAAAAACCCCGTTGGAGATGGGGCAAAACGAACTCTTACGGTCATACTCATTTTCCTCTTTTTAAGCAGTATCGTATTTATAACAATACGTATATAGATATATTATACCTATTTATTGTGTAAAATATAAATATACCCTTAGTTGGAGTAAGCGCGAATATGGCTGCCTTTTTTATATTGTCCACAATTGTCATTTGGGGGCTGTTTGCCGCAACCGGGTTGTGGTTACTGACCTTTTTCCCGGCATTAAGCAAAATCAGCCCGGCCGGCTGGCTACCGGTACTCTTAACCCTGTTTGTTTTGGCCGGCATTACTCTCACGCGCACACACTATAACGCTTGGACCGGTCTACTCTACTATAGTGCTTATATTTTATTCGGTCTGGCCTTTATTGCTTTTTGTGTAACGGCTGCGGGAGCTGTGCTTTTTAGTATCTTGAAATTTTTTCATGTAACGGCACGCAACTATTTAGGGATAATCAGTATCGCCGTTACGCTCGTGCTATTTGTTTGCGCCTTGTGGGGCGGGTTTTCAACTCCCCGCACCAAACACATTTCCGTCTCCGTTAAAAATGCACCTACCCTAAAAATAGCACTCATTTCCGACGCGCATTTAGGCATGGGCGTTTCCTATGCCCGGTGGGACAAAGCCCTCAAACGCTTGGAGCAGGAAAAGCCCGACATGGTGCTTGTGCTGGGAGATGTTTTTGAATATGGCCCCGACGCGGACAAATATGCGGCGCGCTTGGCGGCTTTCCAAACGCCGCTGGGTTCTTACGGTGTACTAGGCAATCACGAGTATTATAATAACTATCAACAGGCATTAGATTTTTATAAAAAAGCGAATATAAAACTTTTACGAAACGAAACTGTGCTGCTACCTAACAACCTGCAAATTGCCGGCCTAAAAGATATCCGCACCGCCGAAGTGACAACGCAAGACTTGGCGGAGTTACTTCAAAAAACAGATGCCGATAAACCGCTTATTTTGTTAAGTCACACTCCCTTATACGCACACGAGGCCGCTGCCAACGGAACAGACCTGATGCTCAGCGGGCACACCCATAACGGACAAATTTGGCCGTTTAATTATTTAGTACGCTTGCAATTTCCTTACGTATATGGGTTATTCAACATTGACGGGATGCCCTTTTATATTACGTCGGGGATGTTTTATTGGGGGATTCCGTTGCGGCTGTTTGCCCCGGCGGAACTGCCCATTATAGAGGTGAACGCATGAAAAAACTAATAAGCAGTTTGCTCCTATTGTCATTTTTATATAGTTTTGCTTTTGCCGTTTCTTTTGACGAATTATCCTTTGAAGAAAAACTCGGTCAAACGTTGGTGGCCTTTGTGGATGTAGATAGTGCCGAGCTGGTACGCCCGGTCATAGAATCCGGCAAAATCGGCGGAGTGCTTATCCAATGGGGCAATTATTCGCTCCTGCAGACAGAGGCCCTCATTATAAAATTACAAAAGTGGGCACAAAAAAGTCCTCACCAAATTCCGCTCTTGATTTCCATTGACTACGAAGGCGGCACCGTTCACACCCCCATCACCCTGGGGTTTGACTACCTGCCCACCAATATGATGCTTTCCGCTACCGGAGACGAAACTTCCGCCGCAGCTATTGCCTATTTAGCCGGGCTGGAATTAAAACGTGCGGGCGTACATATCAATTTTTCCCCGGTATTAGATGTAAACAGCAACCCACACAACCCCATTATCGGCGTACGCTCGTTCGGCTCGGACCCGCAAAGCGTCACGCGCATGGGTTTATCGCTCATCCACGGCTTTCAAGCTGCCGGCATTTTGAGTGTCGTAAAACATTTCCCGGGCCACGGGGATACAGCGTCGGACTCCCATTATCAAACCCCGGTTGTAAAAGCCTCGGCCGAACAAATGAAGAAAATTCACTTAGCGCCTTTCCAAGCCGCTATTGAGCAAAATGTGGACGGAATTATGACGGGCCATGTGCTTTATCCGACGCTAGACAGTAAAAATATCGCTACATTTTCTAAACCTATATTAAACGATTTACTGCGTCAAAAAATGGGTTTTAAAGGCTTGCTCGTCACTGACAGTTTGGATATGAAAAGCGCCACTTCCTACTGTTCTATGGCCGGCTGCGCCGCGCGTGCGTTAGACAGCGGGGAAGAAATGATTTTGTTGGGACGGTATATTAAACCCGTCAGTCTATTTGGCCAAATTTTAGGCGAAGTAAAAAAACGCAAATTGGAACCACGCGTGGAAAAGGCCGCTCGTAAAATTTTTGAGATTAAAGAAAAACTGGGGCTGCTTTCTGGCGAACCGCAAGAAGTGGCCGAACCGTCGCAAAAAGCGTATCAAACCGAACTGGCTAAAATTAGCGACAAGGCCGTTACGCTGGTGCGCAACCGCAAAAAGCTCATCCCTTTTACACCCCAAACGCGCGAAAATCAAAAACCCACGGTATGTGCCGTATTTTTTGCGCCGTCCCGGTTTGCGGACCAACTGATGAGTTTTTCTCAACCGTTTATGGAAAAAGGTTGGAATATCCGCAGTTACAATGCTGCTCTGACGCCGCGTAAAAAAGACAGCGAACGCGCGGCCGCGTGCGCCAAAGGGGCAGACCTGCTTATTTTGACCAGTTTACAATGGGCCGACAAAACAAATATCAACCAAAAAAATGTTATCAGCGGGCTTATCAACGAAAATAAAAATGTAGTGTTCATTTCTACGATGAGTCCGTACGATATCCCCAATTATCCCGAGGCCGATACCGTGCTGGCTACGTACGGGCTAAACCGCTACGTTTTACACACCGCGGCCGATATTATTTTGGGAAACATTGAAGCGAAAGGGAAACTGCCCGTTAAACTGGAGTAGTTTTTACGAGCGGCGCCGCGCGGCGATAAACTCGTACATCGCCGGCAAAACGGAAATCACAATAATAGCTGCTATCACGTAATGGAAGTGATGCTGTACAACCGGCAAGTCGGCAAAGAAATATCCGCCGCCTACAAATAAACATACCCACAACAGCGCGCCTATCACGTTATAAGAAGCAAAGTGGATATAGGTCATTTTCCCAATGCCCGCCACAAACGGCGCAAACGTGCGGATGATGGGAATAAAACGCGCTAAAATAATGGTTTTGCCGCCGTATTTTTCATAAAAGTTATGCGCCTTTATAAGGTGGTTTTTATTTAAGAAAAGGCTGTCTTCGCGTGTGAACACCTTAGGCCCCGCCCATTTACCGATTTCATAATTACAAAAATCACCCAGCACGGCCGCACAAAACACGACGGGGATTAGCACAAAAAGCGAAATGGCACTTCCCTCGCGGGTAGCTAACGCGCCGCACGCAAAGAGTAAAGAATCCCCCGGTAAAAACGGCGTAACTACCAGGCCCGTTTCGCAAAACACAACCACAAAAATAACAACGTAAAGCCACACACCCATCCACGCGGCCCAGGCATTTAAGTGAACGTCTAAATGTAAAAAGATATCAATAATTTGGGAAAAAAATTCCATAACATTTACCGTAGCAGCGTAAGCAAAATACCTTTAAGCGCAATTTTCGGGTCGCTGCCGCTGCCGGACTTAAATCCTGCGTCTATGTCTATTATTTTGTTTAGGGTGGCTAAAAATTGCTGTTGGCTGGGGAAACTGCGCGCCGCGCTGACAAGCCGCCCTTCCCACGGGAACAGCCCCGCGGCGTGTAGAATTTCACCGGCCGGCACGCCCCCCTCGCTCATACGTTTGATACGCGCCATTTTCAAAATGGGGTAGGTCATCTTGGATAAAACCGCCACCGGTTCTTCTCCGTCATCCAGCAGTTTATCTACCAGTTTAACGGCACGCATTTTGTTGCACGCCAAAATAGCATTGGAAAGTTCAAACGGGTTTTCCTCTTTGCTAAACCCGATACAAGCCAGCACATCTTCTTTCGTAATTGTTTTTTGCGCGCGGTCTTGCGTGTAAAGCGAAAGTTTTTCTACCTCATTTTCAAGAGCGGCCAGTTCGGCCCCGACACTTTGGCAGAGCAGCTCCACGGCATCAAAATCAGCATTTAGCCCGCGCGCGCTCATTTTATTTTTAACCCATAATGTAAGTTCGGCTTGTTTTAACTCGGCAAAATCAGCCACCCGCCCGTTAGCGGCACATGTTTCGGTCAAGACTTTCTCCGTTTTGATTTTTTTAGAGTCGTTATGGGTAAGGACAAGGGTGGTGGTGGAAAGCGGATCAGATACGTATTTAAGAAGAGCCGCCTTAGGCTCTTTGCGCAGTTTTTCTATACCGCTCAGTACCAACATACGGGCCGCGGAAAATACCGGAGCCGTATTAGCCAGGGCTAACACTTCGCCCATATTTGCCTTATCGGCACTGACCGCGTGAAAGTTAAAATCATCCGGCTGTAAAATACCGCGGATTTGGTTAATAATTTCCTGCTTGCGGTAGGTATCTTCCCCCGTTAATAAATAAACGGGAGCGGTCTTTTGTTGGGCAAGCTCGGCTTGTAATTTTTCCGCGGTCAGTTTAGGCATATTATTCGGTAATCGTGGTATATTCCGGATTGTTCATGACTTTCTTTTTGTTTTCGCTCCATACCGAGCCGAACCCGTCTACCGTGCGTTTAACAATATCGCGCGAGAGTTGTTCAAATACCACGTCGCGCGCTTGCACTTCGGTCATACCGCCGGGCAAGGTGGAAGCCGCATAAATTTGCGTACCCATAAAAGCCGGCTCGCGCCAGACAGGTTGGTTGGTGGTTTTGTCCATAAATACTACGTCTAACCAAATGTTCATGCGGTATACCGTCGGGATAAGTTGGCTGTCATATTGAATCGGCACGTTTAAGTAGCGCGAAATCGTGGTTACCACCACGCCTTCGGCGCCGTCGTTTTCCGGCACGATTTGATAAGAACCGTCCCGCAGAAACTCATCATATAATTCGTCGTAGAATTTATCTTCCAACGCAAATACTTCGGTTTTATTCAAAATTTGCCGCACCGCAATTTTCCGAATATGTTGCGGCATAATTTGTGCCTGCGGCCGGTAGTACGCTCCTTCGCTGCTACACGCTATAAATCCGACTGCTGCAAGTATCCCTAATGCGAGTTTTTTCATCACGCTCTCCTATTTTTTCGGCGCCGCCACGAGGCTAACCATGCGGCCCGGAACGACGATAACTTTTTTAACTTCAAAGCCTTCCAAACTGCGAAGTACTTTTGCACTGGTCAGTGCGGCTTTTTCCAATTCTTCGCGCGAAGCCGTGGAAGCTACGCTGATGCGGTCGCGCACTTTGCCGTTTACTTGTACGCCGATTTCCACGCTGTCATCTTGCAACAGTTTCGGATCGGCTTGCGGCCAAGACGTTTGCAAGAGAAAATTACTATGTCCGCTTTGTTGCCAAATTTCGTCGGTAATATGCGGTGCAAACGGGTGCAAGAGTTTCATAAACGTCTCAAATGTATGAAGACTGACTTGCGGCAGTTTACTAATATCATTGAAAAATACCATCAGCGCGGATATGGCCGTATTGAAACGGAAATTTTCAATATCGTCGCTAACCTTAGCGATGGTTTTATTTTTTAAGATTTCACTTTTCTTCGGGTCCTGTTCATCCGTAACTTTAACGGTTTCACTCCAACCGTATACGCGTTTTAAAAAGCGCGACACCCCTTCAATACCTTTCATATCCCAGGGTTTACTTGCCTCAAACGGACCCATAAACATTTCGTACATACGGAAAGCATCGGCGCCGTACTCGCGCAAAATATCATCGGGATTAACCACATTTTTCTTAGATTTAGACATCTTTTCCACCATGGGGGATAATTCTTCCCCGGTGGCTTTTAAGTAGGCCTTGCCGTCTTTAAAATCTATTTCATCGTAACTGTGGTAATTGCCCATTTTGTCACGGTACGAGAACGCTAAAATCATCCCCTGGTGGCGCAATTTTTTAAACGGCTCTTTGGACGCGACGACGCCCAAATCATACAATACGTGGTGCCAAAACCGCGCGTACAATAAGTGGAGTACCGCGTGTTCGGCTCCGCCGATGTAACAATCAACCGGGCCGTACGCTTTTTCAATAGCCGGGTCTACTAATTTTTCGGCGTTGTGCGGGTCCATATAGCGCAAATAATACCAGCACGAGCCCGCCCATTGGGGCATGGTGTTTGTTTCGCGCTTGGCCGGGCCGCCGCAATGCGGGCAGGTGGTATTGACCCATTCTTCCACGGTAGCGAGCGGAGATTCGCCCGTGCCGGACGGCTCAAATTTTTCCACTTCGGGCAAACGCAAAGGCAGTTCGCTTTCCGGCAAGGGAACTACGCCGCATTTTTCACAATGAACAACGGGTATCGGCTCGCCCCAATAGCGTTGGCGGGCAAACACCCAATCACGTAATTTGTAAGTTGTTTTGGCGTTACCGCAGTGGTGTTCGGTCAGCCACTTAATCATAGCGGCTTTACTTTCTTGTACGTGCAAACCGTTTAAAAAGCCGGAATTGATAAGCTCGCCGTCGCCGGTAAAGGCCTCACTGGCTACCCCTTGTTCACTTTTGATAACTTCAACAATATCCAGCCCGAACTTTTTAGCAAACGCATAGTCGCGCTCGTCGTGCGCAGGCACAGCCATAATGGCCCCGGTGCCGTAACCCATTAAAACGTAGTCGCTTGTCCACACGGGAATTTTCTGACCGTTTACCGGGTTAATGGCGTACGCACCGGTAAACACGCCGGTTTTTTCTTTATTAAGTTCGCCGCGTTCTAAGTCGCTTTTTTTAGCGGCTTCTTTTTGATACGCGGCAACCGCCTCTTTTTGCGCAGGCGTGACGATTTTATTTAAGATAGGGTGTTCGGGCGAAACGACCATATACGCCGCGCCGAAAAGCGTATCGGGCCGGGTGGTATAAACGGTTAAAATGTCGTCGTGGCCGTCCAGTTTAAAAAGCACGTTCGCGCCGTTAGATTTCCCAATCCAATTTTTCTGCATAGTCAGCGTGCTTTCGGGCCAGTCCAAATCGTTAAGACCTTCTAATAATTGTTCGGCGTAGTCGGTAATTTTCAAAATCCATTGGCGTAGTGCCCGGCGTTCAATTTCGTGCCCGCAGCGTTCGCACTTGCCGTTAAAGACTTCTTCGTTGGCAAGCCCTGTTTTGCACGACGGACACCAGTTTATCGGTACGGTAGATTCGTAGGCGAGCCCCTTTTTAAACAGTTGCAAAAATATCCATTGGGTCCATTTGTAGTAGTCCGGGTCGGTGGTATCCACTTCGCGCGACCAATCGTACGCAAGTCCGATAGCTTTAATTTGACGTCTGAAATTATCAATGTTTTTTTGTGTGGTAACGCGCGGATGCACGCCGGTAGCAATCGCATAGTTTTCCGCAGGGAGCCCAAAGGCGTCCCACCCCATCGGGTGCAGAACGTCGTAGCCGTTCATGCGTTTATAGCGCGTTAAAATGTCAGATGCGGTGTATCCTTCCGGGTGGCCGACGTGTAACCCCGCTCCCGACGGATAGGGGAACATATCTAAGCAATAAAATTTTTTACCTTTAGGCATTTTGGGGCTGGCAAAAAGGTTAGCCTCTTGCCAACGGGCTTGTTGTTTTTTATCAATTTGCGCAAAATTCTCGTTACTCATATCTTATTATTTTAACATTTTGGACAATTTAAGTATAATGTTTTCATGAAAAAAACCGGGTTTACTTTATTGGAATTACTCATTGTAGTCCTGATTATAGGTATTTTGGCGTCCGTGGCCTATCCTTCGTTTCGTTTGGCCATCTGGAAAACTCGCACCGCCAAACTGCTTCCGCTTGGAAGAAGCGTTATGGAACAAATCAAAATTTTTCACTTAACAAACGGTCACTATCCTACTGATTACGAGTTGGAAGGAATGCTGCCGGCCCGTTTCCTGTTTGACGAACACGATTCCGAAGTAGGCGTACAGACTAAATGGGAAGACGGGAATATAACCGTTCATTGTGCACTTGGAGGCGAAGACCCCACCCAGCCCGCCACGTGTGATATTCTC
>JAGCMD010000066.1 GCA_017646765.1 Elusimicrobiaceae bacterium
ACCGTGGCTTTAGCAGATTCCACCATATTCTCTTGGAAACGGGCCCCTGTATAACCCCATTGCTCATCACCTTTTTGGTGGATCATCTTTTTGCCGATTTTTCCATCCGCCATACCGATAGCAATGTTTTTTAAACTTCCGCCATAACCGCCCATGGTGTGCCCTTTAAAGTGTGTGAGAACAACAAGAGAATCATAGTTAAGCACATGGCTACCCATGGACATTTCCTTGAAGTGTTTGCCGCCTTTGACGGGGAGCATAACCGTTCCGTCTTCGTCCATAATATCCACTTTAGTAAATGTCCAACCGTTGATTTTAAGCGTTTCGCGGTGGCCTTCGGTGGTTTGGCGCGGAGAATTGTAAAATACGTTGGTTTCCACAAGCGTGCTGTTAGGGATGTGTTCCCACAAGGCTTTTACCATGGGAACCGGCAAAATATTCGGGCCGTGCGGCTCACCTGTGTGGAATTTAATAGCCACTTTACCGTCAATGTTTTTAGAAATCTTATCATAGATTTTGACTAACCCTTCCGGGCTAATGTCCCGCGTGAAATACACCACGGGTTTGTTGGCAGATGCCTCTTGTTTGGGCGCGGTTTGGCAAGCGGCCAAGGTTACGGCTCCTAGTAATACTGCAAGTATTTTTTTCATAAGTTCTCTCATTATTTTAAGTTTGTTTTAAAGAAATTCTCTATTTTATCAAATGGAATTTTTTCCATATTGTCATACAAATCCACATGGTTTGCACCCGGAATAATCAGCAATTCCTTGTTTTCGCCTTTTAATTTCTTAAACGCATCCTCTCCAAAATAACGGCTGTGGGCTTTTGCGCCGTGGATTACGAGGACGGCATTGCGTATTTCGCTACTGCGTTGCAACGCTGGCTGATTGATAAGCCCTAACGCGGAAGTAGTGTTCCAATTCCCATTAGAATTGATAGAACGTTTATGAAACCCGCGCGGTGTTTTATAATAATGCCAATAATCTTGCACAAATTGCGGTTCTCGCCCGGTTAATTTTTCCGGCAAGCCCGGGGCCCCGGCATAGGTACCTTTTTTATAATCTTGGGTACGTTGATTATTTAATTGTTTAAGCATTTCATAGCTGGCATTTTCATCCACAGAATCGTTATACCCCTTTGCGCTGACTCGTGTCATATCATACATGGTAGATGCAACCGTGGCTTTAATGCGTGTATCCATAGCAGCAGCGTTTAATGCCCAACCGCCCCAACCGCAAATGCCGATAATACCGATTTTATCTTCATCCACATTTTTATGAGTGCTTAAGTAATCTACTGCCGCGCTAAAATCTTCGGTATTGATATCCGGAGAAGCCACATTTCTGGGTTTTCCGGCCGATTCCCCCGTATAAGACGGGTCAAATGCCAGTGTAATAAATCCACGTTCGGCCAATGTTTGGGCGTATAAGCCACTGCTTTGCTCTTTTACAGCCCCAAAAGGCCCGCTAACCGCAATGGCGGGGAGTTTGGCATCTTTGGCTACTCCTTTAGGCATATATAAGTCGCCCGTTAGTTTAATCCCATAGCGGTTTTTAAAGTGCACTTTTTTGACCGTTACTTTATCACTTTTTGCAAAAACCTTATCCCAACTTTTAGCACTTACCATACTAAATCCTCCCAGTAAAATTATTCCTAATAATAATAGTTTTTTATTCATGTTATAACCTTTTAGCATTTTTTGCCCATCTCATACGCCTTTTTATAGGCGGGCAGTTTTTTTATCTCGCCAACTTGCCAGGCACCGGTACCGTAAATAATGCCTTTTTCGTTTGTACCGTCCAAACAATCACGCGTAAATCCGCGCAGTCCTTCTATAGCGGGGGCCAAATTGTTTTTGTTGGTATCGGCAGCCGCTACAATAAAATAGAAATCTTTATCGGAAATTTCCGTATATCTGGGCACGCAACGGTCAATAAAAGTTTTAAGTTGGCCGTCCATGGTGTAGAAATAAACCGGAGTAGCTAATACAATAACGTCCGCATCTACCATTTTGTCTAGCAGTTTTTTCATATCATCTTTCTGCACGCATGTATGCGTATTATTACACACACCGCAACCTAAACAATAGTTGATTTTATGCTCTTGCAGACAGATTTTTTCCACATCATGTCCGGCTTCTTTAGCACCTGCTAGAAATTGGTCACACAACAAATCGGAATTGCCACCTTTACGAGGTGAGGCAGATATAATTAAAACTTTTTTACTCATATATTCTCCTATAAATTGTTCAGCCAATGCACAATTTTGTTGTGTACGGCCTTGTCGTATTTCGGGCCTACATTATTAAAATTGGCATAAGTCCCTACTTGGGCATTTTTAGTAGCTGACTTAAAATCTTCCAAAAATGTTCCGGGGTTACTGCCTTGTGTGGAGAAAGGTATCACTTTCTTATTTTTAAAGTCCATTTTCTCTAAAAAGGAATAAAAGGGAGTGGCCATCGTGTACCACCACACCGGAGCTCCTACAAATACCACATCATAATTACTCACATCCGGCAAATTACCGGCCAGGGCGGGATAGATTTTATTGCTTAGTTCTTTTTTAATCCGTGCATAAAAAGCCGGAGAAGATTTGAATTCTTCCTGTGTTTGGATGCGGTACGTATCGCCCTTTGTAAGGGCCGCGATTTGCTCGGCGATATCTTGCGTATGGCCTGTCCAAGAATAATAAATTACCAATACTTTTCCCAGATTGGCAGTATAAGGCACGTCTTGAGCAAAACGGGCGAGTTCTTTTTTATTGCGATGAGCTACCCGCACATGATGCACCAACGCTATTATCCCACCGATAACGGCTAAAACAAGTAATGTAATCAGTATTTTTTTTAGCATACTTTCTCCTAGAATTTGAGTTCTTTGTCTTTAGAAGCAATTGCCTTGTCATAAACGGAGATTTTATAATCTAACCGTTTAAGTGTATCTTGAAGTTCTACAAAACGTTCTTGCAGGGCCTTACGTTCGGTAGCTAACAACTCACGTCGTGCTTTGAGCGTGCGTTTGCCGCGCTTAAAGAGTTCAAAATACTTTCGCAGTATTTCTATGGAAAGTCCGACACTACGCATGCATTTGACAAACTCTATCTGTGCACAGTCCTGCTCCGTGTAATCTCTTATTCCGCCTGCAGTACGGTTTACATCTGATAGTAGTCCCACTTTTTCATAGTAGCGTAATGTATCGGGCGAAATATTGCACCGTTTGCTTACTTCCGAAATGGTCATAACTCCTCCTGTAAAGATATTGTAGCAGTTGGAGTTAACTCCAAGTCAAGCAGAAAGTTTAAATTATGCCTTGTGCACTTTTTGGGCACAGTAAAATTGCCAAGTCTGCCTGGATTTTGAGGATTTGATGAAATAAAAAGCTCTTAAAAAATAATATTGTATATAAAATTCTAAGCATACAACATCTTACTTCATCATTTGTTCCATAAGATGCGTATATCCCTTCTTCATAGATAACAATTTTGTTTTTTCATCATAGATTTTGCGGTCAACAAACCATTTCGCAGTTTCGCAATAATTATTTTGCAAAGCAACAAATAAAATATTAAGACAATCTTCGACATATTGCTTCAAAAAAGTGTCCTGCATTTTGCTCAACAACAATAATACATATTTTTCTTCATACTGATTGGAGATAATGAGATTCAGGGATGAAAAAATATTTTGATCTAACGGCATATTATCAATGATTTTTTTAGCAACGTCAACCAAATTCTTTTGTATTGCAAGTAACAAAGCCTGTTGTCCATAGGCACCATTTTCAAGAAGAAGTTCTGTCATTTCGTCATACTTATTTGATATTGATAAAAATAATTCAGAATGTTTTTTTTCTTCATCAACAGAAGAATTTCCACAAAAATTAAATAATGCGCCTTTTTTAAGTAATTGTTTAGTGATCTCTAAACAATTATTTCTTACAGCGCACTCTAATGGAGTGGTATTTAAAATAGAGGTATAATTGAGAGGATTTATTTCACCGCCTCTATCTATCATAAGATCAACGACTCCAACAAAATTCTTACTAATAGCTTCAAGTAAATTTCCCCCCGTAAAGCTTGCTCCCCGTGTCAAAAGCAATTCCAGCATTTTTTCATTTTCACATTGCAAAGCAATGTCTACGGGAGTTTTGCCATCTATATCCGTTACTGTTAAATTTATATTCCTATTTGTATTCAAATGAGATTTAACTGTGTCAAAATTTTGGCTACTCAACACCGCCCATAATTCTTCATTTTCTTTATGCCTACGTCCATCAATAACCCATAAATAACGAGCCAACCCTATTACTGTTCCACACAGTAATCCTACACACCAAAAGGGCACCTTTCCCTGAATGACCGGATACAAGAACCCAAAAAGACCACAGAGTGCCACGCTGGCATAACGATGGACGAATTGTATTCGTATTTTTTTAGAAAAGATATCCATAAATATAAAAATTACGAATACTACAAGGATATAAATCCCTAAACAATACATCCCAACTTCTTGAGAAAATGTCCCCGGGTTACCCCATGAATATAAATTATTTTCCATTATTGGCTCCTTTTGTGAAATAATTTCTTAAAAATATTTTACCACATTGATATCCGCATATCCGTACATACATAAAAAACCGCAATAAAAAACCCCGCGAAAGTAGGTTTTTTAATCTGCCAAGTCCACATCCGGGGTGATTTGGACGGTATAACCCGGGAATTTATCCTGTACTTCTTTAGTTAAAATGGCTAGGGCCTCTTTGCGCTCCACGTCAAAACTCAGCACTACATCAAACTGCAAGTTTTTTTTCGCGGTGTCTGCATAAAACCCGTGCATTTGCAGCGCCCAATCGTGCGAGAGAACGATTTGCTGTACGGCATTGCGGATATGAGCGATTTCCTCGTCGCCGGTATTATACGCATACACGCCGACTCCGGTTAAAATAATCCCCGTTTTGTGAAATACTTCCGTTTCTATTTGGCGCGTTAATTCGTCCACTTGCGCCACCGTAAGTGTATCGTCTAATTCCACATGCAAAGACGCATAATTTTTATTCGGGCCGTAGTTGTTAATCAGCAAATCATACACGCCATGCACAAGCGGCTGCGCTTGGATGATTTCTTTTATTTGTTTCACAAGTTCCGGAGCCGGGCGTTGGCCTAAAATGTCATGGAGCGTCTCTTGTAGCATGCCGATACCGGCTTTTATAATCACAAGAGAAATCGCCACCCCCACATACGCTTCCAACGAAATATGCCCCCACAAATAGACTAGCGCACAGGCCAGAACGGAAGCGGACAATATTGCATCAAAGGACGCATCCGAGCCCGAAGCGATCAGCGCTCCGGAACTTACCTGTTCGCCCTTGGTTTTTACATAGTGGCCAAGCACTAATTTAACGATAATGGCTACTACCAAAATAATCAGCGTAAGCAAAGAATAGTGAGCAACTTCGGGGTGGATAATCTTTTTAATGGATTCTATCAGGGCCGTAACCCCCGCGTATAACACAAGCGCAGACACGAGCATAGAGCTTAAATATTCTATACGCCCATGCCCCAACGGATGTTTTTTATCGGGCTGTTTGCCTGCCAATTTGGCCCCGATAATGGTAATAACGGAAGAAAGCGCGTCGGAAAGGTTATTTACCGCATCCAAAATAATAGCGATGGAGTTGGAAAGTACCCCCACCGCGGCTTTAAATGCGGCAAGCAGTATATTGGTTACAATACCCACGATACTGGTTTTTACGATAATTTGTTCTCTGGCAGCGGCTAAAGTGCGCATATTTTGTGTTTCTTCCATACTTTTCCCCAATATATCTTAAGAGTATTTTACTACATTGTGTACATACTTGCCGAACTAAAACCGCCCCCTCTTATTTTGCTACACTATACGTATACGAAGAATTAAACGAGGCTCCTAAATGGATTTTGTAAAAGAGATAACTTTAACCATATTTTCCATATTCAACGCCATGTCTTTTTACTTATTGCTGGGATTTTTGTTTGCCGGTATTTTACATGTGCTGGTGCCCCAGCAATTGTTCTCCAAATACTTATCCAACAATAATTGGGCATCCGTCCTTTATGCTACCCTTTTGGGCATCCCGTTACCCTTATGCTCTTGCGGCGTAATACCTACCGCCATGGCCCTTTACAAGGAAGGTGCTTCCAAAGGTGCCGTTATCGCTTTTCTGATAGCCACGCCGCAAACAGGGATAGATTCTATTATTGCCACCTATTCCCTGCTTGGCCTGCCTTTTGCCATTATCCGCCCGGTAGTTGCTTGCGTTACTTCTATTTTTGCAGGACTTGTGACAAATGCATTTGCCTCTAAAGAGAGTTCATCCGTACTTACCAAACCTACCGCTCATAAACCCCCGGTATATCCTTCTTGGGCGGAAAAAATAAAAGGGATATTTCGCTATGGGTATGTGGAAATGATGGAAGATATAGGCAAAATGCTGTTGTTTGGTTTAATGGTGGCAGGGTTAATTGCTTATTTTGTACCGGATAATTTCTTTTTGATATTTGGCAATAATACGATTTTGACAATGTTACTGGTGCTGTTGGTGGCTATTCCGATGTATGTGTGCGCTACGGGTTCTATCCCTATAGCCATAGCCCTTATGATGAAAGGGATGAGCCCGGGAACCGCCCTTGTATTACTCATGGCGGGGCCTGCCGCCAATATGGCCTCTATGCTTGTGATAGGAAAGGTCCTGGGCAAAAAAACGTTCGCTATTTATCTAATAACCCTGGTGATAGGGGCCATAAGTTCAGGGCTAATCATAGATAATTTTTTGCCTTCCGGTTGGTTTGAGGTTTCTAATTTTACCCTGGGAGGCCATCAGCACGGCGGTTTCTATTATTTTAAAGTAGTTTGTTCCGGCATCTTACTCATTCTTTTTGCCAACTCAATACTATTCAAGGCAAATAGAGAAAGGGAAACCATTATGGAAAACACAAATGAAGAAAAAACCGTCGCGTTCAAAATTGACGGCATGAACTGCAATCATTGCAAAAGCAATGTAACAAAGGCTATCGGCAATCTCAACTCTGTTAAAACCGTTACGGTTAGTTTAAGTGAGGGGGTAGCCTATGTGGAAGGAACCCCTACTGACGAAGAAATAAAATCTGCCGTGGAAGCGCTGGGATTTGAATTTAAAGGCAGGGTTCACACACGATAACCCTACCCTTTCTCCGGTTATTATGGCTACCTTGTAAATGCGGAAAGGCTGTCCTTAAAATCGTTTTACGCCTTCAGGCAAGCGGGACTGCATCTCTTTTCGGCGGTTAAAAAATTCGCCGTCGGCAAAGAAAGTACCGTCGCCATTGGCGTGCAGAACGCGGCGTTCTTTTTTGCGCGGGTTTTCCCACAGTGTTATCCCGTCCAAAACAAGTATCCCATGCTTTTTTACATAATCCGCCACGCGGCACTCTATGGCGGCTAAACAATCTGCAATTAGCGGAGATTTCACGTAAGCAGGTTGTTGCTTTTTAAGACGAAAGAACTTAAATTTATCGCATTCCGAAGCGTGTACCGTGCCAATGCCGACGGCTTTATCAAGCATATCCGCGGCGGGCACACACAGGGTACACTCGCGGGTACGGATAATTGTGTCAAAGGAATCGTTCCAACTTCCCGTACAAATAGCAATCCTCGGCGTAAAATCAAGCACCATCTGCCACGATATCGTCATCACATTATCTTTTTTGCGGTCGTGGCTTGTAACCAGCAAAACCGGGCCGGATTCCAAATATGTAAAAGCTTTTTCTAATTTTCCTTTCCGCATATTATTTTCCTTTTTTCATTTTGACTATCATGTAGGACGACATTACCGCCGTCAGCACAAAACCCGCCGGCCACGCCGCCGCTGCGGGCCAGTGTAAGCACTCCGGCGCAATTAAGAAATAAGTAATACTTACTGCCGTCATAAACATAGCGGGGAGCAACGCAATCAAATAATTGCGCTTTTTGCCATATAAATAAAACGTAGCGGCCCATAATACAATCATGGCCAGTGTCTGATTAGACCAACTGAAATAACGCCAGATAATCTCGTAGCGTAATTGGCTGACAATCACACCCGCAAGCAGTAGCGGAGCACTTAAATACAGGCGTTTTAAAAAAGGTTTCTGATCTATTTTAAACCAGTCAGCCAATACCAGGCGCGACGCGCGAAAAGCCGTATCGCCCGAAGTAATCGGACAAGCAATTACCCCCACCATTACAAACAAAAGTCCAAAAGAAACACTGCCCCAGGTTAAAGGCCCGATTGTTTTTAAACAAATATCGTACACCACGCCCGCTTGGCCCATATTGTTTAACATTTCCTGCAAACCTGTCATCAACCCGCCCGTACGCGCATTTACCGCACAACCGGCTGCCGCCCAAATCAGCGCAATTACCCCCTCCAAAACCATGGCCCCGTAAAATACGTGGCGTGCCTGATATTCACTTGTCACACACCGGGCCATTAAGGGCGATTGCGTGGCGTGAAAACCCGATATAGCCCCACACGCTACCGTCACAAACATAAGCGGCCAAATGGGCAAATGCGCGGGATGCAGATTGTGTAGGGTAATCTCGGGGATTTGGTATCCCTCGGCAAACATCCCCCCCGTTACGCCCAGTGCCATAAGCAGCAAACAGATACCAAACAACGGATAAATGCGCCCGATAATTTTATCAATCGGAAGAAAAGTTGCCAAGAAATAATACAGAAAAATAAGCGCCAGCCAAAAATACATATTGGTAAGCACACTGCCCGGTACCGCGTGGCCTTTAAATAAAAACACCAGTAAGTTGGCAGGTCCCACCGCAAATACCGTGCCCACCATCACAAGTAAAATCACGCTGAAAATACGCATAAACATATAGAGGTACGGCCCCAGATAAATACCTGTAATTTCGGGAACTGATTTCCCGTCGTTGCGGACAGATAAAAACCCGCAGGCAAAATCATGCACTCCCCCCGCGAAAATAGTCCCCAGCGTAATCCACAAAAACACACAAGGCCCCCACAAGGCGCCGGCTATGGCCCCGAACACCGGACCAAGCCCGGCAATGTTTAACAGTTGCACAAGCACCATACGCCACAAGGGCATAGGCACGTAATCTACACCGTTAGCAAAGCGAAGAGCGGGCGTTGGGGCTGCGGTTGGCCCGAAAACACGTTCCACGTATCTAGCATACGTAAAATAAGAGAGGATAAGAAGCCCCAAGCAAACAAAAAAGCTAATCATATTACTTATTTTATAACTTTAAGATAAAAACACACAAATAGGATTTTCCTACTTATTTTTTGCGTCCTAGAATAGCACCCATTTTGCTATACTACTTATAAGGGAGGAAACATGACCAATTTAGTTTTAGAAGAAAATATCCACATCCGCTATTCAGACAGCGAGTGCAACGGCCGTTTAAAACCGTTTTCGCTCTTAAACTTTTTTCAAGATATGGCCGCCGAAAGCGCCGAACGCTTAGGCTTTGGCTATTCGGCTATTTATCCGCAAAATTTACTGTGGGTGCTGCTGAAATACCGCCTTGAATTTACCAAATATCCCGTCCATGTGAGTCAACTGACTGTCAAAACCGAACCTCGCGGATACAACCGCCTGTTTGCCTACCGTAATTTTGAGGTCTATGCCGACGGCGAATTATGCGGCCGGGCTTCCAGCGTGTGGGCTTTGGTGCACGCGGATACGTTGGCTATTGCGCACGTAGGAGAAGTTCTCAAAGACAACGCGAATATGATTAAATTTGTGCCGGGTGAAAATGATTTGAAATTTGCCAAAATCCCCCCGCTCACACAAGCGGATTATGAAGAGACCTTTAAGGTGCGCTACAACGATATTGATATCAATATGCACGCCAACAACGGCAATTATATCGTCTGGGCCATTGAGCCGCTACCATACGAGTGGAAACACGGAAAGAAACTTAAAAATATAGATATCGTTTTTAAGAAGGAAATAAAATACGGCGAGCCACTTACTTGCAGAGTGCAAAAACTAGATGAACAAAATACAGTACATTTGCTCGTCCACGCCCAAACACAAGAAGAGTTGTGCCAAGTTAAATGCGAATGGGTATAGTGATACAAGGGGAATAAAATTATGAACGAAATTATTAAAGCGATGGAAAGTCGCCGCAGTATCCGTCAATTCAAAGCCAAAATGCCGCGCAAAGAAGATTTGCAGCAAATCGTAGAAGCCGGGCTTTACGCCGCCAACGGTATGGGCAAGCAAGCTGTTATCACGCTGGTTATCACCAACAAAGAGCTGCGAGATAAATTAGCCAAAGTAAATGCTCAAATAGCCGGTTGGGAAGATGACTTTGACCCGTTCTACGGGGCACCTGCCGTTTTGATTGTGCTGGCCGACAAGGCGCATTTTACGAGAATTTACGACGGAAGTCTAGTAATGGGCAATATGATGTTAGCGGCTCACTCGCTGGGACTTGGGAGCATTTGGATACACCGCGCCAAAGAAGAATTTGAAACCAACGAATGGAAGAAACTGCTTGCCGATTTAGGCATACAGGGTAATTGGGAAGGTATCGGCCACTGTGCCGTAGGATATGCGGAAGGTGAAACTCCGCAAGCCGCCAAACGCAAAGACGGACGCGTGTTTTGGGTGGAATAGTTTGGCTTACTCTTATTGGCAGAAACGGCCCGGTGTTACTTCGCACCGGGCCGTTTTAACAAAACCAATTTACTTTTTATTTCTTGTCTGACACGAGCGCGGAAATTTTTTCGTGCAAGGCGGGCATATCTTTTTTAAGCGAAATAATTTTGCCGTTTTTAATAAAACAATGCACGGATGAGGCCGTAGCGCAAAGCGCCTTTGCCGTTTTATTAAAAAACGCATACGCCAGCTCCAGCTTTACAGCGCTGTACGCTTTTACGGACACGTTGATTTCCACCTCGTCGGCAAAGCAGACCGGAGCTTTGTACTGCACCGCCACATTAACCACCGGAGAAAAGACACTTTCGTTTTCTACTTGCTTGTAGCCAAGCCCCAATTTTTCCAGGTATGCCAGGCGAGCTTCTTCCATCCATTTGACGTAATTAGCGTGGTGGATAATACCCATTTGGTCCGTTTCGTGATACTGCGCTTTTTTAACGTACGTAAACATATTTCCCCGTGCTACTTTTTAATCAACACAGCGGCGATTTCTTGGCTTAGGTCTGCCAACAACTCACTATATCCTTTTGCCAAATCGTCATACGTTCGCCCAATCAGCACCATATCCGTAAATTTTTGATGAACCAACACTTGCCCCGCCTTATCTTTAATGGTATACCAAGCTACCATATCCGCTTTATCACCCAACACGGCATCCAGCTTGGTAATTTCCACCGAAACCGTCCTATCAAAGTGTTCCCCTTTTAACTGGTTCATTTTGATTTGTGCCGCCGGAAGAAGTGCGCTTAAATCTTCCGTCAGCACCCGGGTGGCCAAAACAGCGGGCGACTCCACCCACCTGTTATATTCGGAGATATTAATTTGAGCCGAATTTTTCAGTTGCGTCAGCATTTGCGGTCGGTCCATATATTTAGGCAGTTGAATCCGGCTGACCCCCACCAAAGACGTATAATTTAGGGAAACAGGCTCCGCCGACGTAGCCGTTTGCGTATAAAACTTGGAGGTTTGGCTGGTTCCGAAAACGCATGCATTAAGTAACAAACATGGAATAATGATTTTTATCAGTTTCATACTATTCTCCTTTTTTCCCTTGAATTAAAGATTCCGGATGTCTTTCTAAATAATCAGTCAGGTTTTGTACCGATTTAGCGGCATCCGAAACATCACGCAAGGCTTCATTTAAATTGGAAATGGTTTCATCACTACTGCCGGCCACCTTGGAGAGCGTCTTATCCAAACTTTGGGAGCTTTCTCTCAAAGCCGGCAATAACACCGGCAGTTCTTTGCCCAGCACGTCCGTTACATTGTTAATACGGGTAACCATCTCTTGCAGTTTAAGGCCGTCTAACCCGCGGGCCAGTTCTTCTCTTTTGGAAAGGACCGTCGGAATTTGCGGAATATTTTCTTTTTTGGGACTTTCAAACATTTTTACTTCCGTATCCGGCAACATCACCAAATCAATCCTCAGCTGCCCCGTTAAATAACTCTGAGAAGCCAGCCGTGCACGCAGGCCTTCTTTAATCATGAGGTCCAAAAAATTAAAATCCTCTTTTTTCCACAATTTTTCCCAAAGAGAACCCTCGCTGATAATATCTGTTTCTTTAAAGCGGGCATAAACCGCCACGGTAAAATTCAAATCATTTTTGTTGGTCACAAGAACGATGCGCGTCACTTTCCCGACTTCCACCCCCTGAAATATAACAGCAGACCCTTCTGACAAGCCCTGCAATGATTCGTTAAAATACATCACGACCAGATTTTTGGTATCTGCATGTATTTTATGGAAGACAGATTGCCCAAGCAACCCAAAAAACAATGCGAAGCCGATAATTATAAATAGCCCGACGGCCTTTTTATTTGGTTCCTTTTTCATATGATTCTCCTCGTGTTAAAAATTCATATACTTGCTCGTTAGGTGGATTTTTCAAAAGGTCACTCGGATTTCCTTTTGCCGATATAGTCTTTATCGTTTTATCCAGGAAAATGCTGTTTTTCCCAATAGCAAAAATAGATGATAATTCATGCGTTACCACAATAATCGTGGTACCTAATGTTTTGTTAATTTCCAAAATCAAATCGTCCAAGTTCTTAGAGCTGACCGGATCCAGCCCGGCGGATGGCTCATCAAAATAAACCATTTCGGGGTCCAATGCCAGCGCACGCGCCAGACCGGCACGCTTGCGCATCCCGCCGCTAATTTCGGACGGATAATAATCTTCATACCCGGCCAGTCCCACCAAGGCTAATTTAAACGACACAATTTGACTGATTTTATCCGGCGAGTGAGACGTATATTGTTGGAGCGGAAGCGCTACGTTTTCCGCCAGGGTCATGGAGCTAAACAGGGCCCCGCTCTGGTACAAAATACCGCTGTGTTTCATCACTTCCGATTTTTCTTGCCGACTGCCGTTTATAAAATCAGTACCGCGTATCCAAATTTGGCCGGCGTGAGCGGGGATAAGGCCCGTCAGGGTGCGCAGCAGCGTGCTTTTTCCGCAACCCGAGCCCCCCATAATGATAAAAATATCTCCTTGGGGAACCTCAAAAGACAGATCTTTCATAATGACTCTGTCTTCATAACCAATGCTTAGGTTTTCCGCGCGAATAATAAATTTTTCCTTCATCAGACCCCCAACCATTGGCAAATTACGGTAAGTATCCCGGTCGTCACAATCATCCACACAATAGAATATACAACCGCCTTGGTGGTAGCCGCGCCTACGCTATCGGCATTACGGCCGCAATGTACCCCAAAATAACACCCGCACCAGGCAATAATAAGCCCAAATACAATGCCGTGGAAAACGCCCACCAAAAAGTTGTTTAGGTAAAAAGAATTGGTAGTGTATTTAATATATTCCGACAGCGGGATATCCCAAAACAACACACATACAAAGCAACCGCCTAAAATACCCATAAAATCAGCCAGCAAAATTAAAATAGGCATAGAAAGCAGCAGGGCATTCATACGCGGCAAAACCAGAAAATCCGTGCGTGAAATACCCATAGTTTGCAAGGCATCTAACTCTTCATTTACTTGCATAGTACCGATAGTGGCCGCGTAAGAAGCCCCCGTTCGGCCGGCCATAATAACGCCTGTCATAATGGCCCCCATAATACGCGTCATGCCGATGGTAACCAAACTGGCCACATAGATTTGCGCACCAAAAGTTTTAAGCTGTATCGCCCCCACAAAAGCCAAAATGAGCCCTACCATAAAACTAATAAGCGACACAATCAGGATAGATTGGGGCCCGCAATCGGCCAAAATCATCCAAAAATCTTTGCTGCGGTAAACGGCACTTCCGCAAAGTTGTCTTCCCCAAGAAACCAAACACTCGCGGATAAACGTGCAGCCTTTTTTTACGCAGTGAAAAAAATTTATCCCCACTTCACCGACTCGTTCTAAGAAGGGCAATTTTGCCCGGGAAATTTCCTTTTCCTGAGGCGGTGTTTGAAAGGCAAGGCGCAACAGTTGTTCCATGCCTTGCGGCAGTTGCGAGTAGGAAATATTATCTTTGGGAAAGTGTTTTAATGCGTTGAAAAGGAGCACCACAAAATCGGTATTCCACGATTCAATATTGGAGCCGACCAACTGTATTTTTTTATTACGCAAGACCGACGGTATATCCAACGGCGTTGTACCGGATAAAACGCCTTCTAACGTACAAATTATATTGTTACCTTGTGTTTTCACGCTAACCATAAACACATTCTAGCAGTTATTGACGAAAAAAACACCCCCTTTCGGGGGGTTAAAACGAAAACTCAAGTGGGAAAGCCCCCGCGGTTGCGGGGCTTTTTTAATACTACTTTATTTTGTATCTTGTTCTTAAATTATCTTTAAGTTCTTGAGCCTTATAGGTTAGATCTAGCTTTTTAGAACAACGGATAACGAGCGTAATTTTAGGTTCCGAATTTTCTAAGTTGGTAAGTGTGCCGCCGAAAATTTTAACACCGGTATCCACTTCTTTTTCCGTAAAATCTTCCGTTTTGCGCTCAATAACAAAAGATTGGTAGCCGTTTTCCAAACATACTTCGGCAGCGCGCAACAGGGCAAAATCATTAGCCCGGCGGGCGGAAGTGTTTTCGTTACCGTTAAAAAGCACTTCGTACATGCCCTCTTGAAGTTTTGTATCAAAATAACCGTTAGCGTGTTCCTTTTTGGCCTGTTTATACGAAGTGGCACAAGCGGCAAGTAATACTAAAGCACACAATATCCCTATTTTTTTCATAATTACTCCTTTTAATTTTACAATTCTTAAAAATGTTTGTTTACCTGTAAGTGAAACGACATATAACTCATCTTGCGATGTCCGTCTCCCCGGACGTTCACCGGAGCGTTGCGCGTCAATTTGTCCGTATCGTAACTAAACGCATTATAACGTGTTTCAAATCCTACGGCCCAACCGCTATGCTTGCCCAGGTCCATCTCAATACCCGCCCCCGCAAACCAACCTACCGAAGTATCCGTGGCTTTGCGGGAATAATTTACCCCGCTTCTATGGACATTTAAATTTTGCCGGGCCGATGTTAAACCGATACCTACCGGCATATACCAGCGAAACAGACTATCCGGATTAGCCGTAAACCGGGCTGCCAGCATAGCGTTAAAAATTTTGGTTCTATCATCCACTTTATCACTGGAAACAAAGAATTCACCGCCTTCAAAATCCCCGTAGGAAAGCTCCGTTCCCAAGCCGATATGCGGCGTCCATAAATAATAATACGATAAGCCGTACTCCACCCCCAATGTACCCCAATCAACTCGGTCGTAATCGGAGTAAGAGACGCCGGAATTTTCAAGCTGAAAACCAAGCCCCAGCCGGGCACCTATCATATGTTGCCCTTGCGCAAGCTGCGCAAAAGACGGTACGCACAAAAACAAACTAACACAGGTGATAATTACTTTTTTCATGATATACTCTTTTATTTTAGCGTCGTTTAATACGCTCGCCGTAAATTGTCTTCCAATCGTTACGCATAGAAACACAAATCCAACCGTATGTATCGCAATCTTCACGCATTTTTTCGGCTTTTTTTACATTACCATACTCTCGTTCCAAATCGTCACACATCAGCATAAAACCCAGGGCTTTATATTTGTTACCGTTAATCGTGTAGTTAACCATACTGGCATCACTAAACGTATTACCAAAGGCCAGCACCGGTTGCTGGCCGATTTCCTGTTCAATCAGGGCCACTTTATTCATTTGCAGATTTTTTACCAAGTTTTTGCCGCCTAATACAAGTTCATCCCCTTTCTTAAAGGTGTATACAAGGCCGTCTTCATCACCTTGCCGGCTGGCTATGATTGTACTGTCGGAGCCAAGAATTTGGCGATTGGGAATATAAGGCATATTTTTTTCAAGCAACGGTCGCACCGTTAAACGGTCGGTTCCGCTGCAGATATAAATAGTGAATTTATGTTCAACAAGATATTTAACCACTTCTAACATAGGTCTATAAAAAATATCCCCGCGTTTCATCCCGACAAAACCGGGTTGGTCTTCTTCCATAAAAGCACGGACGAACTGATAAAACTCCCGGACTGTCATACCTTGATAAGCTTGGGAAACCATTTTCTCCCGATTGGCATTTAACGACGGGAAAATGCCTTTTTCGCGCGAGGCACGGGCCGCAGCCAATTGCTCATCCGTGGGGGTATAATCGGGATCATCCAGCACGCGGTGTTCAAACAAGGCCCAGTCAAAATAGGTAGGATCCGTTTCTAAAATGAGCGTACCATCCAAATCAAACACCGCGACGCGGTTTTCAACGGGTATAAAATCGGGCGACTTTGGGTTGGTAACTGTCTGTACGTAATTAACAAGGGCTTGCTTAGCCGGAGCGGTATTATTCCAAAGAGACAAATTATCTTTTGGAGTGTGAGCACATCCGGACGTTAGCAGCGTCCACACAATCAGACAAGAAAAAACAGGTAAAAAACAGTGAGGTTGTTTCATGGGATCTCCCAGAGAAAAGGTAAGAAAATTGTAGCATTTTTCCTTCACCTGTTAAAACCGCCAGGTTACCCATGTAAAAAGCACGTCAAAGCCAATCAAATACGTAGTTTCTGCGGAAAAAGGCCCTATATCTAACCCTACCACGGGAATAGCGGCCGGAATAGGAATCCAATGATAATTATCACGCATGGTAATACCGGCCACAAACCCTAACGTCGGACGGACAAGGCTATCCGCCCGCCATACGTTTTGCCAGGAATAGCCCATAGTGGGTTCGGGTTTATCAAATGAATCTTGGAAGGTAAGTGCCAACAGCCGGTGGCGGTTTTGTTTTTCATCTATGTAGGTTTTAGCAAGGCCGATACCCCAAGGGCGTTCATTATATCGGTTAATTTGTTCATGCGAGTATCGGGAACGGTTGTGCCAAGTATTAACGGGAACAATAAGTTCCAAACGACCTTCTTTCCAGGTGGTAGAAATAGTTTGTTCACACGTTTGCAAAAAGGCATTTTCCCCCCAAGCCGGCGAGACGGATAACAGAAAAAGTCCTAAAATAAAACTTATTTTTTTTCGTAAAAAACACATATTACCGTTTCAATCCTCATAAATCAAACAAAGAGTATTATACCTTTTTATGCTTATCTTCCAAAACGTTAAAATACAGTATATCCCCTCACGCACACCAAGCAGTTGGTGTGGACTCGCCTTCCGGTAAAACTCCTGACGGAGTTTTCCTGCAGGCCGGGCTCGCGGTACTCGCCTTTGCCTTCGGCAAAACTCGTACATCGCTGCGCCTTTCGAGTCCCTCACGCACACCAAGCAGTTGGTGTGCTTCTGCGTATAAATTAAAAACCGAACAAGAATGTTCGGTTTTTAATTTATTGCGCAGAGAGGGACTCGAACCCTCAAGCCTTGCGGCATGCGCCCCTCAAACGCACGCGTATACCAATTCCGCCACCTGCGCGTTAATCAAATCTCTTATTATTTTATCAAAAGCGGAGCCCCTTATCAAGCCTTTACTGCATACCCCCCGGGCAAGAACCCGGAAAGTTGTTTGCGGTAAATCCGGTTATTTCTTTTTGCCGGAGACGTTTTGTTCAACTTTAGATTTTATGGAATTGATATTAGTTGCATTCTTCATGGCATCCATGCTGATTGATTCCTTTTTAGGCGCCTGAAACGCTGCCGCAGAGGCCGCTTTCTCGGCTTTATTAGCGTCGCTGTTTCCAAACCCGCTGGTCTGCCCTAATTCTGCCCCTTTTAAATTGTTCGCTTTTCCGCCGGCAGCAGCACCTTTCGCTTGACCGGATGCGGGCGCAGCTGCTTGTTTAGTAGGAGCGGAAGCTGCCGGAGACTGTTGCCCGCCGCCGGCGGTAGCCGCCGCAGGAACTGTCTGCGGGTGAGATACAACCACCGTCGTTACCGGGTGGGATACCTGCACTTGCGTAGTCGGGTGATTTGCCGAAACGGCCGTAACCGGACGATTTACAGATACCGCCGTGGTCGGGTGGGAAGCTCCCGCCTGGGTAGCCGGCCGGGCCGCAAAAGCACCCGTTGCCAGCACACATATCGCACTAATCACACTTGTAAATTTATTCCATATACGATAAATCATATATTACCTCCTAATATCCTTAGCATAACAAAATTCTGCCCGGCAAGCAATCATCAAATATTATTCTTCCGTAGCGTCAGGCGTATTTTTCTTTAACATTCCGCCAAGTGCCTTTACCGCCGCTTTAGCGGCATTAGCCGTACCCTTTACGGTGGACGCGGCAGCGTGCTCGGTTGTTTTGGCAGCGCCACCGGCGGCAGATGCGGTGCCGGTTACGGCAGATTTAGCCGTCTTATAGCTTAATATTCCCCCCACCACAGAGGTAACCGTATTAAGCACATCCACCTTGCCGGACGGATTATCCAGCGTCCCGGTAATTTTAATCACCAGCGGGGTCTGCTTGGTCAATAGCGTAGCCGACGCCTTCATATCCAGCGCATTATTCACAAAATTCACCGTACCGGCCGCCTTGATATTGGTTAAAGCTGATTCAAAAGCCGTCGTATCTATCGTCATCAATCCGTTGACAAAGGTATAATGGCCTTCGGCCTTGCTCATAGCGATTTCGCCTTTTTTGGCTTGTGTTTCCGCCTCAAAAAGATGTAACTTTAGTTTTTGACCCACGCTATTGAGTAGCCCCAGCGGTAGCAAAATAATTTTGGCCATTTTGCTCTGTTTAACTAATAAATCTATATCCGTAATCGCACCCGGTTGAAAAGCAAACGATACCGTGCCACCGGCTTTTTGCATATTTTCGCTTACGTTTTTTAGCGCCGTTTGTAACGTTACGCCTTCCGTACGGAAATGCGGAATACTCACCGGACCGATGGTTATGTCCGTCGTCAAATTCATGTACGTTTGCGCCTTATCTGCCGAAGTAGAATCCGCACCGGCCGGGACCGGTTGGGCAGCGGCCGTTGCCTCTTCGGTAGCGGAATCAAAAGAAGGCCATTGCGACAACGTCAACTTATCCAGCTTTAACTTCAATGTCAAATCCAGTACATCTTTGATATTTTTATAGGCAAACGAAGAAACAAATTTTTCCTCGTTAAGCAGCCCGGTAAGAGAGGCACATGAAATATCATCTAAAGAAGTAATTTTAATTGTACCGTTCGTCTTTGATAAAGTGAAAGGCGGATATAAAACACTCACCTCTTTAAGCACTAACGAACCGCTGACATCTTGCCCGTCCTTTTTATCGGTGGCCAGGAAAGAACCGCTCAGAGTTCCTTTCGGGTCAAATTTCACTTCATCGGCCATATCTACAATTTGCCCGATATCAGCCTGCAGCTTGCCGTTTAAACGGTACGTGGGCGCATTGCCGGCCCAAGATACATTTCCGTCCACCTTAAAAAAGCTGTCTAACGCCTGCAAAGAGATCTGTTTAATTTGGGCGGAAGAAGCATCCAAGTCGGCCGCGGCCTGCAAACTCAAATGAATCGCAGGCAACGTAAATCCGGGTAAATCGGGCAAGAAATCCTCAAACGCTTTATTATCTAAACCTGATAACGTACCCGTTAAATTTACTTGCGGGGCAAGTAAGTTTTCTACCTTACCCTGTAAGGCCAATTTCACCTGTTTGTAAGCAGCCGTGACGGAAGAAATTTCCACATACGCGCGGGACATATCCAAATTGGCCAAAAACACGTTAAGTAAAATTTTTATCGGTACTGATACCGCCAACCCGCTTCCATCTTTTGTTTGACTGGTAAAAGAAATGGTAGACGCAAACGGTTCACTGAGGTCCACATTTTCCAGCCGGATATTTAAATCTTCCAAGCTGGTTTTTAAACCGGTTTGCATATCGTGGTAATAAAAATCAGCATCCGCAACAACCACTTCCCGGGCGGTCAGCACAAAAGCCGTATCATTTTTAGCCGAGGCTTGCTCAGCGGCCGCGGGGACGTCTTGTGTATCGGTGGACGAAGTAAAACTGTCAAAATTAAAAGAGCCGTCTTTATTTTTTTGGATATTTACATCCAGTCCGTCTATAATAAAAGCCGAAATTTGCACTTGTTTCTTAAACAACGGCCACAAAGCGGCTTTCGCTTCCAGGCGATCGGCCTTCACAAAGGTTCCCTGTTCAAATGTATCCGCTTCCGACATGGCAAAATTGGTAAGCGTTACCCCAATCAAATTGAAGGAAACCGAATCAAATTTAATTTCCCGATGCAAATTGTTTTTTGCATAATCAAGCGTCATTTGTTTGATTTTCTCCGGCGGGAACATCAACCGCAATGTCACCAAGCCCGCCACGGCTAACAGCGCACAGAACAGGCCTGTTTTAAATAAAATTTTTACCAATTTTTTCATATACACTTTCCCCCAAACTTATTATTTCCCGGATTTATTTTGTTTAGTAACTTCAGCTTCTAAAATAATGGTAGGCTTTTCTTCTCTATGCTGGCGAAAAGCCGCCAAATCCCCGTGCAAACGTACCAGCACCCACACAATAAATGCCCCATCATCTGCAATTCCGAGAGCGGGCAACACATCGGGCAGTGCATCCACCGGACTAATAAAATACACCGCACATACCAGCGCCCACACGATCGTTCCCCACGGTATACGATACCGGCCACGCAAAATGGCCCATACCATCGGGAAAAAGGTTTTTACATCACTCCAAATCACCTGGGGGCTAAAATTCATTTTACCATCTCCTTTGAAACCATCCCTTACCGGGGAATATTTACTTTTTAAAAACCGAGAGCGGCGCGCGTCCGCTCTCGGGGATAGAACGATAAAACTTCCTAGGGATCAGGCGGCGGACTTATTTAGACATCTTAATCACGCCGTCATCTCCGTCTTGTTTAGAACGGGATTTCTTTTTTTCTTCTTCCCATTTGTTGCGGTTTTCTTCCATTTGCTTGGCCATCTCATCATCAAACAAAATGGTGGGCATACGGTCTTCTTCCGTATATTCCACAACATCTTCGGGCCTCGGCTGATAGACTTGCTCTAAATGTTGTTCAATGGCGCCCTCGCCTTCACGCGATTGCACAGACATCTTGAATATCCGTGATATCTCCCCCTCTTGCTGAACATCCTCAAGGGGTTGTGTTTCTTCTCCGACAACCTGTGTTTTTGGCAAGATAGCAGCGGGTTCGGCGGAGGAATCTTCTCCGTAGGATAAATTCAAGAAAACCAATACCCAATACACCCACACGGAAACACTTATGAATACAAATAGAACCAATAAAAGCAAAAATATTAAAATCCAAACGAGTGAAGGTGACGCCAAATTAAAACTATCCGCAAAGTAGAGCGGAATACCTACATACAAGCCATACCCGCACGCGCCCACAAAGCAAATGGGCAGGAGCAGCGCTACCAACCAACACGCCACCACTTTGCCAAAATTATCCCCGGTTAACTGCCAGCTGGCCATTAAAGCACTGATGGGGTTTTCTTCCCGCAACGCAATAAACATCGGAGCAAAAAAGAGACGTAAAAATAAGAAAAATCCTATCAGTCCCAGTATAACCAACACCGTAACCGAGCGCATACCCCCGCTTATCACCCCGATAAGCAAGGCGGCCAAAACGCCGGCAATCCCCAAAAATAAATTCAATATAACGGTGTAGACGGAAGGGAATACCGCCCCCGCCATCTTTTGCGGAATAGAAACCGGCTGATTTTCTGCCAACGCAGCCACCACTTGAAAAGACACTACCGTCATTCCGACAGAAACAAGCCCCGACAATATTTTGACCATAAAAACCGGTACATGTACAAATGCCAAGGCTCCTACCCCTATAGACAGTAAAAGAGATATAAAACCCAACAGCAGTAATGTGCCGACGGAGCGGTTTACCAACTTAAAGCTTTCAACAAGTAACGTTAAAACAGATTGAGGTTCTCTTATATTCATAATATAGTCCCGTATTTTCATTATACAAAAATTTGACCCTTCCGCCGATTTTCGTGATGATTAAAACCGACGCCCAAGTGCTTGCCCGGCCACAAACCCGCTGGCCCATGCCCAGTGTAAATTAAACCCGCCCAGATTTCCGGTTACATCCATCAGTTCCCCGGTAATAAATAAATTCGGCACGCTGCGCACTTCCATCGTGGACGGACAAAGAGCCCGCGTATCTATTCCCCCGGCCGTGGCTTCCGCCATCGTATATCCCGCCGTTGCCGCCGGGGAAAAGGTAAAATGATGTAACGTCTGCACCGCCGTCTGCAACTGTGCGCGGGTAGCCTGCGCTAACGGTCCGTCGCACGCCGCCAAAAGCGTTTTAGCCATCTTATGCGGTAAATACGACGAAAAAACGCCGCTAACGGTTTGCGTAGAATTTTTGTGAGCCGCCAACATTTCCGCCGCATTTAACCCGGGCAAGAAATCAATTTCCACCGGCTCCGACGGCTGCCAAAAAAGCGACAGTTTGAGTACTGCAGGCCCGCTAACTCCCTCGTGCGTAAAAAGTAGCGGCCCTTGAAAACTTTTTTTCCCTTGACGGACGACGGCGTTTACACTGCTTCCCGACAACGTTTCCCCCAACCCGCGCAACGATTTATCAAACGATAATCCACATAAAACCGGGTGCTGTTCTACGATTGATAGCCCGAATTTCCGCGCCATTTTAATTCCAAAAGAGCTCGCCCCTAACGCCGGGAACGATAGCCCTCCGCACGCCAGCACCACATGTGCGGCACGCACGGGCCCGTCAGAAGTGTTCAGCAAAAATCCGCCGGGCTCTTTTTCAATATCCAGCACCCGCACCCCCAGCGCTAAAGTCGTATGGTGTGCTCGGGCGCGATTGACCAAAAACCGCACGATATCACCGGCTTTTTGACCAAAGAGCTGCCCGTTTTCGCACTCCTGCCAAGAGATGTGATATTCATCTAACAACGCAGTAAAATCTTGCGGTTTGAAAGCCGCTAAAGCACTTTTGCAAAAGTGTTTGTTTTGGCTCAGGTAATCTGCCGCCGAAATAAACCGGTTGGAAAAATTACACTTTCCCCCGCCGGAGACACTCACTTTGCGCGCGGGTTCCTTATTAGCGTCTAACACAATTTTAGGCGCATCAAAACTGCCGGCACAAAATAGTCCGCTTGCGCCCGCGCCGATAATAGCCGTATGAAAAAAAGGTCCTTTTTCCATCTGAAATATAGCATACCAAAATATGATATACTTAAGTAAGAAATATTCCGGATAATCGTATGGACAAAATGGTTACCTCCAGAGAAGAACTCACCCGCCGCTTAGCCGCATTTGAAGAAAAATGCCGCCGGCGTGGGCTACGCGTAACCAATCAACGCCGCGAAATTTTTAAGACGGTAGCCTCTTCCCGCCAACATCCCAGCGCCGAAGCTGTTTTTTTAGCCGTACGCCAAAAAATGCCGCGCGTGTCATTAGATACCGTCTACCGCACGCTTGCCTCGTTGGAAAAAATGGATTTACTTATCCGCGTCGGCACGCCGGAAAAAGAACGCTTTGACGGCGACTTACGGCCGCACGCGCATTTTATTTGCACAAATTGCGCGGAAGTATATGATATTTTCCCGCCGGAAGTTTCTTATGAAAATCCAACGACGTTGGCGTGTGGAAAAGTAAAATACGTTCATGTGCAGTTTAAAGGAATTTGTAAACGGTGCCAATCGTAGCGGTGCCGTATTTTTTAAAAAAATCAGAAGGAGACTAACATGGAACTCAAAGGCTCAAAAACCGAAAAAAACCTCATGACGGCTTTTGCCGGGGAATCACAAGCACGTAACAAATATACGTACTACGCTTCCAAGGCCAAAAAAGAAGGGTTTGTTCAAATTGCAAAAATTTTTGAAGAAACCGCCAATAACGAAAAAGAACACGCCAAATTGTGGTTCAAAGCGTTGCACGGCGACGCTATCCCCGAAACCACCGTTAATTTATTAGATGCGGCCAACGGCGAACATTACGAATGGACCGACATGTATGCCCAATTTGCCAAAGAGGCCAAAGAAGAGGGTTTTGATAAACTGGCGTTTATGTTTGAAGCGGTAGGAAAAATTGAAAAAGCGCACGAAGAACGCTACCGCAAATTGCTCAAGAACATTGAAACCAATGAAGTGTTCAAAAAAGCCGGTATTGTGATGTGGGAATGCGCGAACTGCGGGCATATCGTTATCGGCGAGAAAGCCCCCGAAGTTTGCCCGGTGTGCAATCACCCGCAAGCATACTTTATGGTCCGCGCCGAAAACTACTAATTGTATTTTTCACACAAAACTACCCCGGGGAAATCTCGGGGTAGTTTTTACGTTTCCTAATACATTTTTTTAATTCACGCTATAGTATTTTACAGGACCTCGTGTTCTAACATAGGTACCATGGTATAATTTTTCACAAAACCCGGTGGGAGCAGATTCTAATTCCCAACAGTACAATTCATTTCCCTTCAACCCGGCGGTATCGTGACCGGCGTCAAAAACTTCGGGCTGTGAATACATGGCAAAACCGCTCATAGCATACGGGCCTGTGCCTAATGCCCCCATCACCAAAAATTCATTGATAAATAAGCCAAGCTCGTTGTTGTTTTTTGCATATCCATCTTCCCTATCATAACTACGCGCTTCTTCTTCCGACAATCTTGTCAAAGAATCAAACGAAACATCCAATAAATCAAAATTATTTCCGCCCCTGCCGGTAGCCAAAAAATAGGCCTCTTGGGCAGTATTTACTGCTTTTACCATACTGATTAGTTCTGCCCCGCGCGATTTGGCAACCGCTTTTTGGTATTGAGGCAAGGCAATAGCGGCCAGTATTCCTATGATTAAAACTACCACCAACAATTCAATGAGCGTAAACGCTCTTTTACAACTATTATTCTTCATTTTAGTTCTCCTAGAGTAATTTTGCTACGAAAATATCGTAGCAAAAAAAAAAAATAAGTCAAGGCT
>JAGCMD010000067.1 GCA_017646765.1 Elusimicrobiaceae bacterium
CAAACTCGCTTTCGCTCAAACATGAAAAATTTCTTCCCCATTTTGACGCTTTTTGTAAACGGTGCTAACGGGCGGGATAAACAACCAATTACATAAAAGACTGTCACGGCGCAAATCTGTAATGCGCCGTCTCCCGATTTTAAAATCTGTTATTAAATCAAGTTGTCATGCCGGGTTGCCCGTGCGGCAAGCACCCGGGTGTTTAGTAGCACCAAAAACATCCCCCGGGCGATTACCCGGGGGATGTTTTTTAGTTGAGACGATTTTTTATTTCTTAACAGGGAGCGCGTTGGCTTTTTCCAACATCTCTTTCGCCACATTAAATACGTCGTCAGGCAAAATATTTCGCATACATTTAAAGTGGCCTTCGGGGCATTTTTTACCGCCGTGTAACGCACACGGGCGGCAAGGCAAATTCGGCACTTCCATCACGCGGTGTCCGTCCCCATACGGGAAGAATCCCAGCTCGCGTGTGGTCGGGCCAAAAATTGCTAACGTCGGCACGCCAAATGCCGTGGCAATGTGCATCGGTCCGGAATCATTGGTGATAAATAGTTTCAAATGTTGCATCAGCGCCATTAAATCAGCCAGGCTGGTTTTACCGCACAAGCTGGCAGCGTGCCCGGTAGAAAGTTGGCAAATTTTCTCACCCAAGTCGGTATCTTTTTTACCGCCGCCTACGAGCACCGCCTGTACACCCAACTCCGTTTGAAGACGGCTAATAAGTTTAACGTAATACTCCATCGGCCAGCATTTGGTCGGCCACGCACTTCCGGCGTGGATACCTACCAACGTTTTGCCTTCCAAGTTAAAATCTTTCATCAGGCGTTCCACGTTTTCTTCGGCCGAGGAAGCATAATCCATATCTAACTTTTCAGCGGTAAATTGTTCTTTTACAATTCCCTGCAAAAGCGACAAATTGCGTTCCGCGTCGTGTATCATCCAAGAAAACGGCACCGTCTTAGTATAGAAAAACCGCCCTTCGCTGGACGTAAACCCGATACGTACCGGCACGCGCGAGAGCCACGCAATAAGCGCGCTTCTAAAGCTGCGGTGCGGCACCAATAAGATATCGGCTTTAGTTGCTTTAATGGCGTTGGCGGTCTTCCATACGCCGGCAATTTTGTTCCAACCCTTTTTATCGTTTAGGATAATTTGGGAAACTTCTTTCATAGGGCGGAAAATATCTTCCGTTTGCGGACGGGTAATGACCACAATTTTCGCATCCGGGAAAAGTTTTGCCGTCTTGCGAATCAGCGGCGTAGTGAGCACGCTGTCTCCGATAAATGAAGTTTGGAAAATGGCAATCGTATTTACTTTTTTACCGTTTCCTTCCGTGTGTTTATAGGCCCAATCGCCCATTTTCGGCTCACGGTATTTTACCGGGATGTTCCACGCTTTTAACGCTTCCAAGTATTTATCCAACGTGTGGCGCTCCAGCACCGGAGACATTTTGCGAAAGCGCACAAACAGCCGGCGCTCTAACGAGTTTTTATCGTAGCGGATGCGGTTGGGCACACGGCTAAAAAAACTCATCAGCATGGTTTTAAGCGTGCAATGCAAATCTAACAAGTGGGTAAATCCCCCGGCCCGGATCTGGCGGATGTTGGATATTAAACTGGGTTTAGCCACCATAATTTCATCTATATCCGGATGCCCGGCAAGTACCTGGGCAAACGGCGGTTTAACCAACAGCGTAATACGCGCCTTGGGCCAAGCGGCTTTGATATTCTTATAGACGGGCGAGGTAAGGGCGATATCGCCCAAGGACGATAAGCGAATTACCAAGATATTGGGGTGTTTTTCAGTTAGATTTTCGTTCATAATTTTCTACCACTTCTCTAATTTTTTGGGTTGCTCCTTTAAAATTTAATGCAGTGCTGCGGGCTTTTTGAGCCGTATTGTCCAGCAGCTCTTTATCCGCCAGCAAACGTAACACAACTGATTTAAAAGTATACTCATCCACCAGCACACCGCCGCCGCTTTCCAACAGCGCCTGCGCGGTATGCGGCGTATTATAGAAATATTTACCAAATAGAACCGTTTTGGCCAAAATCGCCGGTTCCAACAAATTATGCGCTCCGCGCGGAACTACCGATCCCCCCACAAAAGTCAACGCGGCACGCGCATATAACGCCGCTAACAACCCCATTTTATCCACGCAGAGAATCCCTGCATTTTTAACAAATTCCGTATCACTGGCAAATGCGTGCGCTAACCCGCTTTGCCGCAGGGTAGCGCGGATTTCCGGCATACGCTCTAAATGACGCGGGGCAAAAACGATTTTAATATCCTTCTTAATCAGTTCCGGCGCGGCCCGAAGAAGCATGGTTTCTTCCTGCGGGTGCGTACTGCCAAGTACAATGACTTGTTTGCCGCCCCAACCTAAATTTTTAAACAGCTCATCTATTTGCGCTGTTTTGGCAGGTGCCTCGTTAAGCGCGTCGTACTTTACGTTACCGCACACATAGCAACGTTCCTGCGGCAACCCCAACCGTTGATAACGCGCCGCATCTTCCTGCGTCTGCAACGCGGCAAAAGCCAAGTGTTTAAGCACCCGGGAAAACAGCGGTTTTATCAGAGTATATGCACGTGCCGATTTTGCGGAAATGCGGCCATTGAGTAGCGCCGTCGGCACACCGGCTTGGAAGGCGGCCTCCATTAAATTCGGCCAAATTTCCCGTTCTACCACAAACAAACGGTACGGACGGGCTAAGCGTATAAACCGACGGCAAGAAGGATAAAAATCAAGCGGCACTAACAAAGCTTGCGTAACCTGCGGGTTTTTAAGGGCGGTTTCTTTCCCGGCCTGGGTAGAGGTAGTAACAAGAATTTCCCGACCGTAGATTTCTTTAAACTGGGTAATTATCTCTTTAATAGAAAGCACTTCCCCCACACTGGCGCAATGAAACCAAATAGCCCCTTGCACAATTTCGTTTTCTTTTTCTAGGCCAAAACGCTCGCGCAATTCTTGAGCCAAATGGGTAAGTAGCCCACGGCGGCCGGAAAACAAAAAGCCCAACACCACGCCCAAGGCAACTACAGGGAAAATTAAATTAGTCAGGAAAAGTAAAATTATTCCCATACTTCATATATTATATGAAATTTACACTAAAAAGGGGGTATGTTTTCCTTCGCTGTAAAATTTGCCCATTCGGCCCCTTGACGGGCGCCCCGTCCCAAGTGCTAGAATAATAAATAGGAGAGAATATATGAAAAAATCCATTGTTATTTATTTTAGCGCAAGCGGTATAACTGCCGAAGTAGCCCAACGGTTAGCTGCGGCTATCCGCGCCGACATTTTTGAAATTAAACCCGAAACGCCGTACACGCCCAATGATTTAAACTGGACCGATAAAAACTCGCGCAGTTCTGTGGAAATGCGTGAGCGCACTTGCCGCCCGGTTATTGCCGGCAGCATCCCTAATTTAAAAAAATACGAAGCGGTATTTGTGGGCTTCCCGATTTGGTGGTACCGCGAGCCGAGTATTATTGATACCTTTATGGAAACC
>JAGCMD010000068.1 GCA_017646765.1 Elusimicrobiaceae bacterium
GCCGATTTTATTTAGCAGGTCAGCTTTCCAAGTGGGGTGTTCCAGATCGCTGGCGTCGTAGATAGGGCGGTTGTTGTTAAATTCCGTATACACAAAAGATTTATTAAATAAAAATGCGTATTCAAAGATGATGCCGGAAAAATCGCTGATTAAAACATCCGCTTGGGACATGGCAATCATATTATTAGGGTTTTCGTCCCAACGGACGTGCTTGTTGTCTTTGTATCGTTCTTGCAAGCGGGTCAGTAATGCCGGTTCGGAAATTTTCATTTGCGGGTGCGGCCGGATGATGATATCCCAATCGGTGGCGGCCAATTTGTCAATGAGGTTCGCGCCGTACTTGGCCAAAATGGCTTCCGGCCCCCAAGAGGCTGCCAATAACACGGTAAAATGCTGCTTTTTTTCGGGTGGTTCCGGTAAATTGGCTGCCATATAATCTAAGTCGGGAGCTCCTGCCACAACGAGCGTTTTAGCCGGCAAATGACGTTTTGCTTCTATTTCCCGGATATACGGTTCGTTAAGGGGGGTGGTTAGCATAAGCGCGTCGTAGTAATCCAACCCAAACAGACGGTAATCGCAATGATCTCCAATGCCATGAAACACATGCACGTAGTACTTTACTTCTTTGGAGCGCTTTAATTGGTAAACATCCAGGCCGGGAGTAGTCATCAGGCAAACGTCGGCCGAAAGCAGGGAAAGCTTCATCCAGGCTTTATTGCCTTGCCCGATATATTGCGGTTTTATGGATTGGTAGCTTTGCGAAAAAACGGGATCATCTTCTTCGGATGTATAAAAAGTAACCGTTACTTTGCGTTTTTCAAATTCTTCTAAAATCGGACAGAAGGTAGACCAGTACTTCTTGCCTTCGCTGTAAATAACGAAAGGGGAAAAACTTTTATCTTGGTGGCGGCTGAAACCCGTTGTCCAAAAAGATAATTTGTAGAAAACGGCTTTTGCAACGAAGAAAATCGTGGCCGTAATACCTATGCAAATAGAGAAGAGCATGCTGCCGGTAGCGGGGTCAATATAGGCGTAAGCGGGGGTGGAAAAAGACAAAAGTAACAAAAGAATCAATAATTTAAACATAGGGTGGCCTTGCCATTGATGGAATAATTATACAAAAATATCTTTTTGCTTTTAAAGGTGTCCTCGGCCCTAACGTTATAAAGTAGTGTAAAAAAAGGAATCAAGAGTTGTTACTATATCGGTAAAATATGCTATCATATACCAAGATAGTGGTAGCACTTATTTTGGGAGGAAGCATGACTAAAAAGAAAGCATTTATTACGGGGATTACCGGAATGGTAGGTTCCCACTTGGCAGATTTTCTGCTTAAAAATACCGATTGGGAGATTTACGGCTTGTGCCGCTGGCGCAGTCCGTTAGACAATATTGCTCATTTAATTGACGATATCAACGCTAAAAAACGCGTCCATTTAGTCTACGGCGATTTGCGCGATACCATGTCTTTAGACAGTGTAGTTAAAAATGTAGTTCCCGATTATGTTTTCCACTTGGCGGCTCAAAGTTATCCTAAAACCAGTTTTGATGCTCCGTTGGATACGTTAGATACCAACATCCAAGGTACGGCCCGTGTGCTGGAAGCACTTAAAAAATATGCGCCCAAAGCGATTATTCACGTCTGTGCATCCAGCGAAGTATTTGGCCGCGTATCTAAAGAAAAATTGGCCCAGATGAACGGTATGATTAACGAAGAATGCACGTTCCACCCGGCCTCTCCGTATGCTATTTCCAAAGTCGGCACCGATTTGATTGGCCGCTATTATGCCCAAGCGTTTGGCATGACCGTCATGACGACGCGTATGTTTACTCACACCGGACCGCGCCGCGGTGACGTGTTTGCCGAAAGTACGTTTGCCAAACAAATTGCCATGATTGAAGCCGGGCTTATCCCGCCGGTGTTAAAAGTGGGCAATTTGGATTCGTTGCGCACATTTGCCGACGTGCGTGATGCGGTCCGCGCGTATTATATGCTTTTAACCGTCAACCCGATCCCCGGGGAATATTACAACATCGGCGGGGCTTATACGTGCAAAGTAGGCGATATGCTCAACTTCCTCTTGTCGCTTTCTCCGATGAAAGACAAAATCAAAATTGAAGTGGACCCTGAGCGCTTGCGTCCGATTGATGCCGATTTGCAAATCCCCGATACGTCCAAGTTCAATAAACACACCGGGTGGAAACCGGAAATTCCGTTTGAAAAAACAATGACGGACTTGCTTAATTATTGGCGCGAACGCGTCAAACACGGCGAGAAATTCTTGCAACGCTAAGGGGGTATTATGAAGGAACAAATTACACAAGGTTTTGATACAATCAGTCAAAACTTTACCCGGCTTAAAGAAAAAGCCGGCGTGGTGGAGCAAATTGCTCAGGCGTGGATTACCGCACTGGGTAACGGCAACAAAGTAATTTTTTGCGGTAACGGCGGTTCGGCAGCCGATTCGCAACACTTGTCGGCAGAACTCATGGGCCGCTATAAATTTGACCGCGACCCGATGCCGGCTATGAGCTTAACAACGGATACCTCTGCCTTAACCGCTATCGGCAACGATTACGGGTATGATAAAGTATTTTCCCGGCAACTGCGCGGTATCGGCCGCAGAGGCGACGTGCTGGTAGGGATTTCCACTTCCGGAAACTCCAAAAACATTTTAGATGCGTTTGCCGTAGCCAAGGAAAAGGGAATCACGACGGTTGCCTTTACCGGCGAAGGCGGCGGCGAAATGAAAAAAGCAGCCGATATTTGCTTAAACGTGCCGTCTAACACGACTAACAATATCCAAGAAATGCATATTGCCTGCGGACATATGATTTGCGGGCTGGTGGAAGCGCACTTCTTTAAGCCGGCGAAATAATATGATTATTACACGGACTCCTTACCGAATTAGTTTCTTTGGCGGCGGTACGGACTACCATACCTACTACGAACAGTATGGCGGAGATGTGCTGTCCACCAGTATCAATCATTACAATTATCTCAGTTGCCGTTTTTTGCCGCCGTTTCACGCGGAATACCGTAACCGTATCGCGTGGCGCGTTTTGGAATATCCGGAAAAAGTAGAAGATATCCAACACAACGCCATCCGTGCGGCTTTGCAACATTACGGTATTACGCAAGGGGTGGAAATCAGCAACCAGTGCGACCTTCCGGCCCGCTCGGGGCTCGGTTCCAGTTCCTCTTTTTGTGCAGGCCTTATTAAAGGCATCTATGCTTTGAAAGAGCAAATGATTTCCAAGTACGGCCTCGCGCGCGAAACCATTAAACTGGAACGTGAAATCTTAAAAGAAAACGGCGGTATACAGGACCAAATTGCCGCAGTTTACGGCGGGCTCAATCATATCCATATCAATCACAACGGGTCCTTTTCTGTTGACCCGGTTGTGATGGATGAAAAACGCAAAAACCAATTCAACGACCACTTATTGTTGTTCTTTACCGGGGTAGCGCGGACGAGTTCGGAAGTAGCCAAAAAGCAAGTGGCGTGCACCAAAGATAAAACGGCCCAACTGCAGCAAATGCAGGCGATGGTGCGCGAAGCGTGTCAGATTTTGACTTCCCAAACGACGGACTTGGCTGATTTTGGGAAACTTTTGCACGAAACTTGGATGCTAAAACGTTCGCTTACCGACGCGATTAGCACTTCGCTTATTGACGAGATTTACGGTACCGCCCGGGAAAACGGCGCTATCGGCGGCAAGATTTTAGGCGCCGGCGGCGGGGGATTTATCTTGTTCTACGTTAAGCCTGAAGACCAATTAAAAGTCAAAAAGGCACTCCGCAATTTAATTCACGTGCCGTTTAAGTTTGATGATCAAGGTTGTCAAATCGTTTTGTATGCTCCCAAGCATTACCATCCGTCCACCTACGAAAAGTTGGACTATATCCACATGCAAAACAAAGAAGAGGTAAAACTCAAACCGTGAAAGTAATTATTTTAGCGGGGGGCTTGGGTACGCGGCTACAGAGCGTAGTAAAAGATTTGCCTAAACCCATGGCCCCCATACAAGATACGCCGTTTTTAGATTTGCTCATGCAAAAGTTGTTACAGTACGGGGCAGATGAGTTTGTGTTGTGCGTATCTCACAAACGCGAAAAAATACAAGATTACTTTGGCGATTATTTTTACGGGGTGCCGGTGCGCTACTCGGTGGAAGAAGAACCGCTGGGTACCGGGGGGGCCATTAAACAGGCCTTTGAACAATTTGGCCTGGATGAGGCCCTGGTGCTCAACGGCGATACATACGTGCAGCTTGATTACCGGGCATTTTTTGAGCAAACGCAAGGGCAAAAATTCGGTTTGGTACTTAAAGAAGTGCCGGATGCCTCGCGCTATGGCCTGGTTCAAACCGAAAACGGCCGGGCCGTAAAATTTTGTGAAAAGTCCGATACGCCGCAAGCCGGGATGATTAACGCGGGTATTTATTACATTACAAAAGATGTTTTTGCCCGGGAACTGCCGCACAAATTTTCCTTTGAAAAAGAATTGTTAGAACCGCAGGTGTCGTCGTGGAAACCGCTGTTTTTTAAGGCGGATGACTATTTTATTGACATCGGTATTCCGTCCAGTTATGCGCAAGCGTGCCGGGAGCTTAAAGAGGTGGTCGGTGCGCACAAAAATAAGGCCTTATTTTTGGACCGCGACGGCGTGATTAACGTGGACACTCACTACGTGCATGAAATTGAAAAGTGCCAATTTGTGGACGGTATTTTTGATTTGTGCCGGGCCGCCAGAGCCAAAGCGTACAAAATTATCGTAGTAACTAACCAGGCCGGAATTGCCAAAGGCAAATACACGGAAGAAGATTATTTTAAATTCCGCGATTTTGTCCACGCCCGTTTTGCCGCAGAAAATTGCCCCATTGATGCGGAGTATTATTGTCCGTTCCACGAGGAGGGAATTGTAGAAAAGTACCGCCAGCCCTCGTGGGACAGAAAACCTAACCCGGGGATGATTTTACGCGCCGTAAAAGAGTGGGACATTGACGTAAAAAAATCGGTTTTAATCGGCGATAAACAAAGTGATATTGATGCCGGCAAACGAGCGGGGATATTACAATGTTTGTATGCCGGAAATACGGTTCATCTTTAAAGCAAGAAAAGAGGAAATTTTTAATATGAAGAACATCGGCATCATTTGTACGTGGCCTTGGGGCGTGGTAAATGCGGAGAGCGAAGTAATCTGCCGCATGAAGGTAGCCGCACAGCGAATAGGGGCTAACCTAATTGTTATCACGAAAGAAGGGTATTTAGTAGATGAATCGTTTCATAAAACCGAAAATCGTGTGGATGAAAACACGTTAGATTTTATTATTTCCATGCATTATGAAGATGTCAAACTGCTGGATGTTTTTCATTATCATACGGTGTGGAATCCGCCGAACATTATGCTTCAGTATGAGGCCCATCCGATATATGCCCAAAATATGGCCTCTAACGACGATTTTTTAATCTATGACGACGGCGGCATGAAGAATTATATCCAATCCCTGTTGGACGGCAAAGCGTTGGATTTAGAAACGGTTTCTTCACTTACGGCCAGCTTTTCGGAGACGATGCTGCTGCCGCCGGCTATCCCGGAAAAACCTTCTCTTTTTTATTGCGGCAGTAACTGGGAGCGGTTTTTGAAAAAAGAACAACGGCATAAAGGTCTTTTTTCATTATTGGATAAACAATCTTACACGCATTTGTATGGCCCGAAACACGCGTGGGATGGGTATAAAACGTTTAAGGGAACCATTCCGTTTGATGGGGAGTCTCTTATTAAAACAATCCAACAATGCGGCGTGGTGTTAGCCCTGACGAGCGACTATCATTACCGGGCAGGCGCTGCTACCAACCGCATTTACGAAGCCTGTGCCGGCGGTGCGGTGACGATTACCGATACCAACCGGTTTATCAAAAAACATTGGGGCGATTCGGTGTTGTATATTGACTACGATCCGGCCCATCCGGAACGTATGTTCAAGCAAATTGATGCACATATGAAATGGATTGCGTCCCACCCCAAAGAAGCCTTAGCTATGGCGCAGCGTGCGCAAAAAATTTGTAGAGAAAAATTTGCCCTGGAAAAACAATTAACGGATATTTTGAACAATCATCCGGCCCGGCAACAGACCGTAGCAAAGGCTTTTTACGCACAAAAAACAGACGAAAAAGTATTGGCGGTACTCTTCTTAGATACGACGGCGTTTGACGAAAAAGCTACGGAAGTATTGTCTAAAGCGCTTGGCAATATCCAAAAGCAGATTTATAAAAACATCACGCTGGCGGTTTGCTGTGAAAAATCCATTGAAAGCGAAGTAAAAAAAGTTACCGATGCTTATCCGTGGGTACGTGTTTTTTCAGTACCCTTTTTTGATAAATTGGGTAATAAAGAGCTTTCCCGCGCGCAGGCGTTTTTTCAAATAAATACGCAAATCCCGCACGAGTATGTTTTGTTTACAGAAGGGCGTGCAGACTGTTTTTCCACGCACATTACCCAACTTAAACGTGCGGTGGAGGAGGATGCCCGCGCGGCGCCGGCTTACAGCGCTACGTATGTGGATATGCCGCAACTTCAGCATGAAGTTGGTTTATTGCATCAGCCTGTCAGTAAATCGCTTATCTATAAACAATGTTTCCCGGACCAACTTTCCACGTCTTCGGATGGAATTCTATTTCGGGCGGACGCGGAAAAATTACCGCCCTATACGCGCCCCTATATAGATAATTTATTGCCCAATGCCTTGCTAAGTTGGGCTGTTTTCAAAGAAAATCGTGAAATCCGTTTCGTACCCCGTGTTTCCTGCGGAAAGGCGATGACTGAGAATGCAGAAGTGTTTTCAACCGTTAGCCCGTTGGCCTATCAAATACGTTTTATCCAGCGGTTGGTGCGGCAAGAAGCTTTACAGAAAGTATTGGAGAGCCCTTTATCCGAAGGCTACTCGGGAGAAAGCGCTCTTCCGCGCGAAGTATCCCATTATGTGCTCCAAGGAGTCAAGCTGTTGTTATCAATCCAAATTTTTCTTCATAGTTGCCGTTTATTGTGGGCCGGGAAAAAGGATGCCCGAAAACGTGTAAAAGCCCGGATACAAAATTGGAAACAGACACGCAAAAAATTGAAAGAAATGTTGGTACGTTAATTTTTGATATGAAAAGCATAGCGATTATTTGTACGTGGCCTTGGGGAATTTTGAACGCTGAAACGGAATTTATTTGCCGTTTGAAAGCGGCGGCCCGACATATCGGTATCAGCTTATCGGTTATAACGAAAGAAGGATATTTGGTAGATGAAGATTTCACCAAAACCGAGCAGCGGATAGATCCCCGTACGCTTGATTTTGTGATAGCCATGCACTATGAAGATGTTAAGCTGCTGGATACATTTTATTACAACACGGTTTGGATTCCGCTGGATATTATGATTCGGAATGCCCAATATCCGCGTTGGGTACAAAATCTTCTTTGCAACGACGATTTTTTGATTTATGATGAAGGAGGTATGCGCGATTATATGCTTACTTTCTTGCAAAATAAATCATTGGATTTAAACCATGCCTCGTTGTTAACCCCCAGCGTATCCGAAACAATGATGTTGCCGCCGGCTCTTCCGGAAAAACCTTCGCTTTTCTATTGCGGCAGCAACTGGGAAAAGGTACCGCGCCATAAAGGGCTATTTTTATTATTAGATCAAAAAGAATATGCCCGGTTTTATGGCTCCCCGCAAAAATGGAAAGGCTATCGTTCTTTTAAGGGGGGAATTCCCTTTGACGGTCAATCGGTGTTGACAGCAATTTCTAAATGCGGGGTTGTGTTGGCGATAAATGGGGAAAAACATCATTGGGCCGGTGCCGTTACAAACCGCTTTTATGAGGGGTGCGCCAGCGGAGCGGTAATCATGACGGATACGAACCCTTTTATTAAGAAACATTGGGGCGATTCGGTTTTTTACATAGATGTTGTGCCGGAACACCCGGAATATATGCTGGAGCAAATTGACCGGTATATGCAGTGGATTATTGCACACCCGCAGGATGCGTTGTCTATGGCAAGGCGTTCCCAACAGATTTTTAAGGAAAAATTTACACTGGAAAAGCAATTAACGGATATTTTGAACAATCATCCGGCCCGGCGGGAGATAGCGGCCCGGGCCTCCCATGCACAAAATCAGGAAGAGTCGGTGCTGGGTGTATTGTTTTTAGACTCTCCACAATATGGCGAAAAGGAACAGAAGATTTTACAACGTGCTTTGGAAAATGTCGGGCGGCAACTTTATCGCAAAATTACCTTGGCGGTATGTTGCGAAGAAACCATTTGCGCCGAAGTGAAGAAAACTACGCAAAAATATCCTTTTGTTCGGATATTTGCTTTTAAGTTTTACAATTCGTGTGCCAATAAAGTTTTATCCCGCGCGCAGGCGTTTTTTCAAATAAATAAACAGATTCCGCACGATTATGTTTTATTTATGGAAGGATTGGCGGAACATTTTTCCACTCACGTTACCGAGTTAAAGCGGGCGTTAGAAGACAAGCCCGAGTCCTGTGCGGCTTATTGTGGGCTATACATAAATACGCCGCAAACAGAGCATGCGCAAGGGCGGTGGGAGCCAATTTCGCACAAAGAACTTTATCAAGGCATTTGCCCGGATAACAAAACCATGCCGTCGGATATGTTTCTAATGCGCGCCGGTGTGGAAAATTTACCGCAGTGTACGCACCGATACATTGATAATATGCTGCCCAATGCGTTGCTGATGCAAGCGGTTTTTAATCAACATCAGCCGCTTGCTTTTGTGCCCCGCGTTTCGTGCGGGCAGACGGAAGAAAAAGGCGGAGACGTCTTTGCGGTAGTGAAAGATCGCAACTTTCAATTATGGTTTATCCAAGGGTTGGTACGCCGGGAAGCTTTGCCCTTGATAGACGCAAACACCTTGCCAAGTGAAACATACCGGTATGTGGTTCGGTGGGTTAAAAGTTTTTTGACAGTTCAAATTGCTCTGCACCGTTTGCGTTTTCACTTGGTTTTTAATAAAAAAACAAAACAACGGGTTGCAAAACGGTTGGAAGAATGGAACGATATACGCAACAAATTAAACGAAACTTTATACTAAAAACAGAGAGGAAATTATGTATCTCATAGTGGGCGCCAGCGGTTTTTTGGGCCGGTATTGTATCAAAAACATTTTGGAAAAAACGCAGGATAATGTGGTAGCCACCTATTCGTCGGTTGCGCCGGCGTTTGTGCATCCGCGGGTAGAGTGGGTGCAGGCCGACGTACGTAATTTTGGTGAAATAGACAATTTAAACCAAGTGATAGCCCCCGGGACCAAAGTCATTTATTTGGCGGCGTATCACCACCCGGACCGGGTAGAAGAAAATCCTGTTTTAGCGTGGGATATTAACATTACCGCATTAAGTTATGCGGTTAATCATTTGCAGGACATCTCGTGTTTCTATTATGCGTCCACCGATACCGTGTATGGCGAAGGAAGCAAAGATAAACCCTTCACGGAGGATAGCCAACTGCTACCCGTCAACCGCTACGGGTTGCACAAGGTGCTGGCGGAACAAATTACGCTGGCGCATGAGTTTAATGTGGTGCGCTTTCCGTTTATTTTTGGGCCGAGTTTGGTGGAAAACCGCCCGCACTTTTTTGACAAAATCAAGCAAGCGCTCACCGAGGGGCGCAGTGTGGAAATGTTTGCCGATTCTTACCGCTCTACGCTGAGTTTTAACCAATGCGCCGGTTTTTTGGTAGACTTAATAGAGCGTTACGGTGCGTGTGAAGAACAGGTGGTGAATATCGCCGCGGACGGACCGATGTCTAAATATGAGGCCGCCGTGGCGTTGGCGGACAAATTCGGGCTGGATAAATCGCTTATTAAACCGATTTCCATTAAAAATACGAACGCTATTTTTACCGCCAAACGCGCGGAAACGGCGGTGTTGGATAATAGTAAATTAAAAAAACTGTTAAACTTAAAAGAAATTCATTTGGAGTTATAAAATGTTAATTGAGTTTATTGAACCGGACTTTCAATTTTCTGACGAGCGCGGCTCGCTCACCCAACTGGTACACGCTGGCTGGAAACAGGTAAATTATATCACCAGCGCGGCGGGCGCGGTACGCGGAAATCACTTCCACAAAGAAAATAAAGAAGCGTTTTTTGTAGCCGAGGGTGCTTTTAAGTTAGAGGTAGAGCACGCCCAAACCCACGAAAAAGAGACGTACCAAATCAAAAAAGGCGATTTCTTTATTATTTATCCGCACGTATTGCACAGTTTTACGTATACGGAACCGACGGTGCTGATCTCGCTGTACGATAACGGCGTGGAACATCCCGACGGCACAAAAGATATTTTTAAATCCTAACCCCGGAGTGTGTGTATGTCTAAGTACAGAGGTATAAAAAAACTTTATTATAATATTTGGAAATATTTAGGTAAAGAATTGGGCATTCCTAATCCGTTAAAGGTCCAACCAAAGGCCCCGCCAGCGGCTCAGCCAGAGGTCCAACCGCAGTATATAACCCGTGCGGACGCGGATAATTTGCTTTTTAAAATGAACCGGTTGGTTTTATCCGATTTGTCTACGGCTGCTATTCATCAAAAAACGTTTTCTCCGTTTAAATATTGCTTTCACAATAAAGAAGTAGCTTTGATTGCTACCGGGCCCACTTTGAACCATTTTTCGCCGGCAAATTTGCCTAAAGATACGGTGTATGTGGGGGTTAATGCGGCTTTTAAGCGGGAAGATATTCCCGTGAAGTATCTGTTTGTCCAAGATTACCCGGCCACAAAACCGTATTTTGAAGATTTGTTGCGTTACAAACCCAATGAGTGTATTAAATTTTTGGCTCAACTGCCGGAAATGGTTACCGAATATACCAATAACGTGGCGGAAACCGTATTTTTAGATAAAAATATCCGTAAGTATAAGATTGATTTTGTGGATAAGTATTATCCGCGCAACTGTTCGTTTTTGCCGGTGGATATTACCACCCAGCCGCTAGGCGATTGGGAAACGGTGAGCGCTTCGGCCATGCAGTTTATTTTGTTTGGGGCGCCCCGTCGTGTGTATTTGGTGGGGAGTGATTGCACAAAAAATCATTTTGAGGAATGGGCAGATGTTGTGAAGGATGTGGATCTTTCTTCGTTGGCTGCCAGGTTTTGGCCGACGTTAAAAAAATTCCAACAAACCTATTACCCCGAAACGGAAATTGTTTCTATAAATCCCGTCGGGTTGAAGGGGTTGTTTAAGGATGTATACACGGAAAGTTATTTGAAGGAACATCCGGAAATTGACCCTGCAACTGTTGAAATTTTGTCGGAGAGTATACATGGCTGATTTGCCGAAAATAAATGGAGCAAGCGCTATTAAACGTCAGGACGAAGAAGTGTCTTGCGCGCTTGAGTACATTTATAAAAAGAGCCCTATTGAAAGCATGGATATGGGGACGAGTGTTGCTGATTTTAGAATAGAACTCGGTAGAGCCTTGGCATCTAAAATACCTTCGGAGATTGTTAAATTAGCAGATGCGGTTGTCCCTTGCCCGCAAACAGGGATTTATTACGCTATCGGCCTGGCGCTTGCCCTTAATATCCCTTATTTGCCGGCCGTGGTAAATACCTCTTTGGATAAACGCTATTTGTCTGTTGTAAATGCCGATGAGCGAAAAAAATTTATTTGGGCCAAATTATACCCGATAAAATCGTTAGTGGAAAATAAAAACTTACTTATTGTAGATGAGGCTATATTTACAGGGCTGACGTTAAAGATACTGTGTGAAATGCTTAGGAAATGTAATGTAAATAAAATATATCTTTGTATTCCAAGTGCCACGTGTAATAAAAAATGTAATAAAGATGTAATGCCGCAAAAGAATATCCTCTTGGAAAATATACGCCAAGATAAGTTGAAAAAATACTTTGATGCGGATGAAGTGATATTTCAAGATTTTAATGTATTTCAATCTGCGCTAAAACGACGTGTCGGTAATGTTTGTGTGGATTGTTTTTGCGCCCATGATAAGGAGAAATAAAATGTCCAAATTGACAGCGATTATTCCGGCAAGACAGTTTGATTACAACCTAAAAAATAAGAATTTACTTCCTTTTTTAGATACCAATCTTTTGGTGCATAAAATCAGACAACTAAAAGCTACTAAACAAGTTGATACCATCCTTGTTTGTTCTGATAGTGAAGAAGTGCTAAAACAAGCGGTTGAGAACGGAGCCGAAGTTTTTAAAAGACAAACGGAAACGGAGGGTATGGACACGTTTTCTCACTTGATAAAAATCGTTCTTTCGCAACTTTCTGCGGAGCATATTTTATGGACTAATTGTTGTACCCCCTTTGTTGATGAAACAATTTACGCCAAAGCTATAGAAATGTATTTTAAAAAGAGAGGCGAAGGATATGATTCTTTGATTTCAACACTGCCTTTTAAACGATTTGTGTTAGATGATAACGGTGCTTTGAATTTTCGTCGGGGCGGACAACATAAAGAGACGAACAAATTAAATACATTATATTTTTGGATTAGTGCTATTGCCATAGCAAAAAGAGAAGATATGCTTGCTTGGGAATATACTTGGGGAAATATCCCATTTAAGTATAACTTAAATGAAAAGGAATCTTTGGAAATAAAAAATGCCGAGGATTTGAAATTAGCACAATTATATTTGGGAGAGTAAAATGGGTATTCGGGTCCTTGACTGCACGCTGCGGGACGGCGGACATGTTAATAAAGCGCGTTTCGGAGAAAATACAATCAGGGAGATTGTTAAAAATCTTTCGCTAGCAAAGACCGATATTATTGAAGTGGGTTTTTTGCGTAATGGGGATTTTTCGCAAGAGGAATCTAATTTTAGCAAAATAGAAGAAGTATATCCGTTTTTGCCGGAAAATTCCGTTTCTCAATATTCTTTAATGATACGTCCGGACTGGTATGATATTTCGTTACTAAGTAAAAATTGTGGGAAAATAAATTTTTTGCGGTTTGCTTTTTATTACAAAGATTTAGAGTTGACTAAAAAATATGCCGGCGTTGCACGGACATTGGGATATAAGTTTTTTTTAAATCCGGTCAATTTACCGGGGTATGATTTGCCTCAATTACGTCAATTAATTGCAGAAATAAACCAAATCCGTCCGTTTGCTATGACCATAGTTGATACGTATGGGCAGTTGGAGATGGAACGTTTGGAAGAGATTTACTCGTGCATAGAAGAAAACTTAAATATAGATATCGCTGTTGATTTTCACTCGCACGAAAATTTAAATTTAAGTTTTGCTTTAGCTCGTCATTTTCTTAATATCCACAACCCCAAAAGAGAGGTTTTTGTGGATGCCTCTTTGCAGGGGATGGGGAGAATGCCCGGTAATTTGTGTACGGAAATTATCATGGATTATTTAAATGAACATTATGCCAAATCCTATAATTTGGATTTTGTCCTGGAAGCAATAGATACTCATATTTCGCCATTAAAAAAAATATATGGTTGGGGTTATTGCCCAGCTTATTATATGAGTGCCAAGCTTAAAATACATAGATCGTACGTTGAATTTTTATTAGAAAAAGAAGTCCCTTTGCCCCAGATGAGGAAGATCCTTGTTGAAGTAAAAAAAACCGGCAAAGGGGCATTTTTTGATAAAGAACTTATTTCTAATTTGTATCAGAGGACTGCATTATGATGAATAATATCACCGCTGTTATCCCGGTAAAAGGGAACAGTTCCCGGCTGCCGAATAAAAATATCCTTCCGTTTGCGGGATCTAATTTACTGGTAAATAAAATCAAAAACCTAAAAAAAACAAAAGGATTAAAAGAGATAATTGTGTCGTCAGATTCTGATACCATGCTTCGCATGGCGGAAGAAAACGGAGCGCGGGCCGTTAAAAGACCGCAAGATTTGGCAGATGAATCAAGGCCTTTTAGCGATTTTTTAGATTATATTGCCGGTATCATGCAAGGCGAACATTTGTTGTGGGCTTGTTGTACGAGTCCTTTTGTAGATTATGAGCTTTATAATAAAGCCATTACTCTTTATTATGAGAAATTAACACAGGGCTTTGACTCCCTTATTACGGTATTACCGTTTAAGCATTTTCTGCTTGATAAAAACGGACCTTTCAATTTTAAACCAGGCAAAAAACATTGTAATTCCCAGGATTTACCTCTCTATCACGTATTTACCAACGGAATAATTTTGTGTCCCAAAGCTAACTTGGAGAAGTGGCATTATCATTTCGGTCCGTATTGTTATCGGTTAGAAGTAGATCAAAAACAAGCCTTAGATATAGATACTCCCTACGATTATATGTTTGCTGTTTCATTAGATAAAACAGATTTGTCTAAAATCGGTTGATTGGAAGTGTTAGAAGCTATTACACATATGAAAGCGGCTATAATTACTATCGGGGATGAAATACTCCTCGGCCAAATTTAAAAGATAAACTGGATTAGTAAGTATAAATTTTTACTACATTTTAATGTTATTGTAAAAATAAAAAATTAGGGAAAGGATGAATTTATGTGCAAAGTACCAGATTATGTAGTTCAAGTGTTCTATCCTAAAAAAAGTAGATACTGTGTGTTGATCCCCTTGTTTAATGAGGGAAAGCGTTACTTGTCCCAAGTAGAAAAAATGAAAAAGAACGGTTTGTTTGGGAAAATAGACGTCATTATTTGTGATGCGGGTTCATCGGATGGAACAACGGATCCTGCTTTTTTAAGACGAACCAATCACCGAGCCTTGCTCATTCGTAAAGGGAAAGGACGTTATTCAACGGATCTGCGTATGGGATATGATTATGCTTTACGCGAGGGATATGAGGGGTTTATAACGGTAGACGGTAATGATAAGGATGATACCTCTGCGATTGATTTATTTATTAAGGCGTTGGACGACGGCTTTGATTATATTCAGGGCTCTCGCTTTATAAAGGGGGGAAAGAGCATTAACACTCCGTTTGTGCGGTATTGGGCGCTTAAACTTATTAATGAGCCGGTGATGACTTTCTGTGCACGACAACATCTGACAGATACCACCAACGGATTTAGAGCTTATTCTAAAAAATTTTTAACAGATCCGCGCGTTTTGCCGTTTCGGGATATTTTTTGGGGATATGAATTTATTTACTATTTGCCGGTTCGGGCGTGCCGTTTGGGTTTCAACACCTGCGAGGTTCCTGTCACGCGCGCGTATCCGAAGGGGGAAGTCCCTTCCAAAGTAGGCGGAATTAAAGGAAATATGTATCAACTTAGTATTTTGTGGCATATATTTTGGAAGCATTATAATCCGGAAAGTAAATATCTGTTTCGGCATTAAGGAGTGAATTGGATGTACCTAAAAGATGATTTGAAAAAAGGGATTGGATTAATGATTCTTTCTTCTGTTTGCTCTTGCATAGGGCAATTATGTTGGAAGTTATTTACTTTGCAAACTAATACCGGATGGCTGTTCGCAGGGTTTTTTCTCTATCTCATAGGAGCTTTGTTGATGATTGTTGCCTACCGCTTCGGCAAGCTTTCTGTTTTGCAGCCCATACTGAGTCTGAATTATGTGTTTAGCTTGATTTTGGGAGCCCTGATATTGAAGGAACATATTTCTGTTTTAAAAATTGCAGGGGTGTTGTTGATTATACATGGATTAAAGACATTGACGACGCAGAGGCAACAATGATTGTAAATCTTTTATTACTGCTGGGGATGACAGGGACCGGCGCTTTTGCTTCGTTGTGTTTAAAACGTGCCGTAAAACCCGTTTTGTGGCATACTTTCTTTTCGGTTGGTTTTTATGCCGGTGGAATTTTGTACTTACTAGCGGCTTTACTTAACATTTGGGCCTTGCGGAGGATGGAATATTCCGTTGTTTTACCCCTAACATCCGTTACGTACATTTGGACATTAGTGCTTGCGTCTATTTTTTTGAAGGAAAAAATTACTAAAGATATGATTCGCGGAATCATATATATTATTATCGGAGCGGTAGTTTTATCTATATCTATTTAGGAGAGAAAAAATGATTCGTAAATTCATGCAACATCAAAAGATAGTCGCGTTAGGGATAAGTTTGCTGTTTTTAAGTGTTTTTATACTGCCTTACTTTTGGAAAATATCCATTTTCTGTTTTTCAGATGGAATCCCCCTGCTTATTCGGCTTAATGATTTAAATCAGCAAAACCTTGATTTTTTAAGTTATTTATTTTTAAAACACGGTAATTCCGTGCATTCTATTATTTATTTTTTGGCCTGGTTGGATAATGTGTTGTTTTCTTCCACCTTTGTATTTTTAAAATACAATCTTTTGGTAGGCATGTTCGGTACGGCCTTACTGATCAATTGGGTGACTTATCGTAAGCAAGTTTCTTTTGTAGGGAACTTAATTGTGTTTATGTTGTGTGATGTGCTCATTGCCGGAACTTATAACTGTGATCTTTATGTCCCTTTCCAAAATTGTCTTACGTTAACGCGGCTTATTTACGTATTTTTGCTATGGCAAATGGCCAAATGTTTAATCCCGGATGGAGATAAACGTTGGCCGATATGGATGGCCTGTTCTGTTTCGGTAGCTCCGTTGCATGGAATGGGGATGATGTTTTCTTTGGCTTTATTTTATTTACATGTGGTGACCCGGCAACGCTTAAACAGGATTCTTATATCATTAACACCCTTCATGTTTTATACACTTATACAGCTTTTTTTCTCTCAAAACTATGGTGAAGTTTCCAATGTTTCTTCTTGGCTGTTTGTACATTTTAAAGAATTATGCCTTTCTATTTTGGCTTTTTATGGAGGTTTAAGCTATATTTTATTTGGTTTTCATTCCACAACCAGTCAAATTATCGGAGCTATCATCTTTATTCTTACGGGATTGACTTTATCTTATTTTGCTATCCGGGCATTTTGGCGTATTAAATTTTTGCCGGATTGGCAATTAAAGGACCGTACAGCCATTTTTGCTCTGGGATTATTGGGTATTTCTTTTTTGTGTGCTTTTGGTTCTGCTGCATTTACGGTGGCCCGGACGCCAAGTGGGGATGCCGCTACAAAGTATAATGCAGTAAAACATGTGTTGTATGCTGGAAGGTATTTGTGTTATGGGGTTGTCCCTTACTTGATTTTAATTTATGCCGTATCCTTGGCTTTTACACGTAAAATTTACCGTAAACTCTTGGGAGCGGTTGGAATTATTCTTTTGGTATGGTTAATTTATAGAAACGGAGTAGTTAGTGAAAAAATCACTTTCTCTAGGAACAGAACGTTGGATGCCAATGCGGTGGCGTTATTATCCAAATTAGATTTAAATTCTGCGGAACTTTTAGATGCTTATGGGAATTTCGCCAACGGACAACCTTATTATCAGGCTAATATCCCTAAACTTTATCAACAGCTTCAGATAGATAATAAATATATTTATTATAACCAAATTCCATTTGGAGCCCGTATCTCAAACGTGACTCCAAAGCAAATTGCGGAAATCAGTAATGTAAAATTAGACCCCAGTTCAGATTCGTTATATGCCAAAATAGCGTTTGATGTATCGGTTAAAATCAATCAACGCTATGTGCCGTTAATTACGGAAAAAGGAGAGGTGGTGGGTTTTGCGTTTAAAACATCCAAACCCGGTTTTGAACTAAATGGGACACCTAAAAAGTGGATTTTTAAGCGATATTATTCCTATAGCGGTTATGTGCTATGGAATCGCGCGGTAGATAATAAATTGTATGCGGTGGTTGACGAACATATCGCTTATGAACTAAATTCAACGGTATCTGGTAGCAAAACTACAACTTGGCCGCCGATGAAGGTGCCTCAAAAAATTAAATTTTCTGAGCAAGATCTCCCTTTTGAAGTATCAGGGCTATCATTTGCAGAAGATTGGGGAAGATGGACAGATGGGAACCGCGTGCATTTTACCATGAATTTACCGCAAGATAGACCGCTACAAATGGTATTTGAGGATGTCCATGCATTTGTTCCACCGAAAAATCCGATTGTAACTGTGACGGTGTTTGCTAACCAGACAAAGATAGGCGATTGGGAATTTCGCGAAGGAGTTGTTTATCCGACGTTACAATTCATCCTTTCCAAAGAAATTCTTAATAAACAAAAATTATTATCTTTAACTTTTGTCATTACGGGAGCGCAAAGCCCCAATTTGCTGGGGCTTGGGCAGGATACCAGGAAGCTTGGTTTGGGTTTTCATAATCTGCTTATTGAACCCACTAAGTAATTTTGTGTTTAGTGAATTATGAAAGCGGCTATAATTACTATCGGGGATGAAATACTCCTCGGCCAAATTTTAGATACCAATTCCCAATTTATTGCGCGGGAACTGACTAACCTGGGCGCAGAAACCATAGAAATGCGCTCGGTGGGAGATAGCCGCGCCGAAATTCTAAACGCCCTTGAAAATACGCTCAAAACGGCCGATACCGTTATCATTACGGGCGGTTTGGGTCCCACCAAGGACGATATCACTAAAAACGCGCTGGCGGAATTTTTCCACACAACGCTTGAATTTAATCCGCAGGTTTACAAATGGTTGGAAGAATTGTTTGCCGCCAATCCCGGGCGACTTAATGCGTATAACAAAACGCAAGCCCTGCTGCCTAAGGCGTGTGTGCCGCTTCGTAATATAAAAGGTACGGCGTGCGGGATGTGGTTTGAGCAAGACGGAAAAATAGTTGTATCGCTGCCCGGGGTGCCGTTTGAAACGGAGTATTTGCTGCCGGCGGAAGTTTTGCCGCGGCTGAAAGAAAAATTTACTGATTTACAACTTTCTTATCAAATTTTTACCGTCTATGGCATCCCGGAGGCGGAACTCGCCATGCATTTGGCTGCGTTTGAACAAACGCTTCCGGTTGATATAAAGTTAGCTTATTTGCCTTCTCCGGGATTTGTGCGTTTGCGTCTGACGGCCAAAGGCCCGGCCGTGGAAAAATTGCCCGTTTGGACAGAGCGGTTACAACAAGCACTTAACGGACTTTCTTTTACGCAAGGTGAGCAGCCCCCGGAAGAAATCTATGCTCGGCATCTTAAACTATTAGGAAAATCAATTGCGTGTGCGGAAAGCTGTACGGGGGGGAATATCGCGCATTTGATTACGTCGGTACCGGGGGCTTCTGCGTATTTTTTAGGCGGAATTGTTGCGTATGCTAACGAAGTAAAAATAAATGTGCTGGGCGTGCGTGCGGAGGATTTGCAAAAGTACGGCGCGGTCAGCGAGGCGGTGGCCGTGCAAATGGCGCAAGGAGTACGCCGCATAACAGGGGCCGATTATGCGGTTTCTACTACCGGTGTGGCCGGGCCCGACGGAGGTACTCCCGAAAAGCCGGTTGGTACAGTGTGGATAGCCGTAGCGGGGCCTAACGGGGCAGAAGCAAAAAGATTTTTGTTTTCCCGCACACGCGAACGCACGATCGGCAAAGCCAGCGTAACAGCCCTTGAAATGCTTCTTAAAGCCGTGCAAAATAAACGGTCTTGATGGGCTTAACAAATAAAAAGAATTTATTTTTTACTTCAGAGATGATTGGTTGTCAGGTGAGCTGTTTTTTAGTAGAATAACGGGAGTAGAAGTTCTTTTTATGATTCGTAGTAAGATTTGCGCGCAGGTGGCGGAATTGGTATACGCGTGCGTTTGAGGGGCGCATGCCGCAAGGCTTGAGGGTTCAAGTCCCTCTCTGCGCAAATCTTTTGGGTAAATCAATATAAAAAATTTAGGAGAAAGATATGACCGAACAACGTATTAACATTATGGAAGCCCCTTCCGCGCAAAACGCGGCAGCTGCGGCGCCAAAAACGCCGGAAGTATCGTATGCTTCTTTAACGGAACGATTTGTTGCGTTACTCATTGATTACGGAATTATTTTTATTCCGTTCCGGTTGTTAGTCGGACTTTGGTTTAAAATGAGTAATCCCGAATTAGAGCTTTGGCAGTATTTCGGGTTAATCGCACTGATGAACGGTTTGTTTATTCTGTACGTAACGATTTTCTCGTGCGGCGACCGGATGACTTTAGGAAAGGCTTTGGTGGGGATTGCCGTCGTAAAAAAAGATTTAAGCGGTCCGATTTCTTTCCCGAAAGCATTTATGCGTGCTATCGGTTATTATATCAGCGGAGCCCTGCTTATGTGTGGTTTCTTGATGGCTTTTTTTGATGACCGCCGTCGTTCCTTGCATGACATGTTGGGGGGAAGTGTGGTCGTGCAGATTCGTCCGAAAACTTTTATGGAACAATCCCTGTTGCGTGTGATAGGTGCGGTGCTGTTGTTTACGTTTATCGGCACACTGTATACGCAATTTTTCAGCCGCGGCGCCTTGTTGGACCAATACTATATCCGCCAAGCTCGCATCCATTTGCATAGAGTAGCTTTGTTGGAAGACGTGCATAAAGCCAAGTACGGTTATTACACCAATGATTTATTGCGTCTGGCGTTACTGTCGGGAGATCCTGTCCAATTCCAACGTGATATTCGCAAAGCCTGGGAACCCAAAGGGTTTAAAATCGGAGTTTCCAAAACTTCTTATAAAATCAGTGCAGTAGCCAAAGACAACAAGCACACGCGGGTGGCTTACTCCCCGGCTGAATAGTTAGCAAGGTTTTTTGGCTGTTAAGCGTCCTCTGTTTTTCCGACGGAGGACGTTTTTTAAAAGGTTGGGGATGTAGGTCTTTGGACCCGGGAAGGACTAGGGCCAAAGACCTAGGCCCTTTTGGGTCTTTTGACCGTTGCACAAAATTGGCATTTCGCTATAATATGGGTATAAGGAAATGTTGTTTCTAGGGGAGAAAAATATGAAAAAACATATTGACATCAACATTGTAGAGCTGCTCCAAAGAATTATTTGCTTAGTCCTATCTTTAGTTATGCTAGGCAACCTAACGGTTGAAGCTATGCCTCGGCCGGACCAATTGCGTCAACGCATTGCTACCGAAATAGAAAAACAAACAGCTCCCGTTTTATCTCCCTCCGAAATGTTGAGCGATATCAACGCAAAATTGAAACTGGCTTTCGGTATTACCGAAGGTGACAAAGCACAAGAAAAACAAGACAAAGAAGATTTTAAACCTATGAGCCGTGAGGAATTTAACTCCTTATATACCTCTATGGGCAAAGATTCTCTTGCCAAGAATCAAAAGGAATTAAACGCTTCGTATGAGCAACAACTGGCTGAAATTGAAACCGGTTTCCAACAAGCCTATGAGGAGGCCGAACAACAATTTGCCGATTCCGACTCCGCTTCCAAAGAATTGCAATTTTCTATCTATAAACAATCGTTATCGGAAGAAAAAGCGCAATATATTAAAGATTTAGACAATGAGTTTAACCAAGCTAAAAAAGAACTGCAAGCTGAATTTGATAAGTACCAAAAAGACATGCCTAATGAATATGAGAAATATATGAAAGGGGTATGGAACACAGAAGAAGAAATCAAACAAACGGTATTAACCGGTTTCCATACGTTGATGAATCAGGCCGTTGCGGCGCATAAAGAAATCCGTCAGGATGAAGCTCAGCGCAAAAAAGCCGATGAGGAATTTCTCAATATCATTATTCTTCTCTCTTCTATTAAAGACAAAGAAACCGTTTTTGAAGGAACAGACCTTGCCTATATCCGCGATACGTTCTTAGAAAAACTCTTAAAAAACAATGCCTGCCGGATTCATGAAGGAGAAGATGATCAGCCGGAATTAGATGACCCGGATGCTTGCGAGAACGCCATTTCCGCCTTGATTCCTTATGGAAACTTAAATGGTTCCGCGTTTAAAATCAAAGCGTTTCTATCCTCTCACGCCAAAGAAGGCCCGTTCGGCTCTATCTTGCCGATAGCCGTTAGAGCCCTTTTATTAACGAAAGATCCCGAAGCTATGGATGAAATCCGCCAAATCGTTAGCGGTTCCATAGCCCAAGAAAATTCGGCGCGCAAAAAAGAGTGGGAAGATACGGATTGGTTAGATTATCTCTCCCTGGTAACTGCGGAACGCTCTATTATGACAGCCCGAAGAAATGGGCCGTACGCCGCCCATAACGTAGTTTTGAGCGGTAACCAAGGCGCGAAAGAACCGCACGCGTGGGAAGATGTGGCCGAAATGCTCAGCCTGGAAATGAAAAAAGGGAATCAAGAAGCCCGGGAAATTTTGCAACTGGCTATTGATCAATGCAAAATTGACGCTAATTCGGAAAAACAGTGGATTACTTGTAAAGGCATTTATCCTTTCTTATTGGGGGTTTTACGTTTTGCTCCCGAACTGGCTGAAAATCTGAAAGTAACTCCGATTCGGCTGACGGATCGCGAAGGAGATGTCTTCTTGGCAAATGGCAGTGTAAAACATATTTCTGCCCAAGAAGCTGCTAATAATAGGAAATTCATTGCCGAACATTCTCTCTTGCAATGGAATTTGACAAAGGCCGAAGTCTTAGCCGGGTTCCTATACCGCCGCGTTTTTGCCGGACAAACCGCTGCGGAAAAGATGCGCATAGATAACTTGATTGCCCGGGATGAAGAGTTTTTAAATAATCATAGGCATTTCTACCAATATAATGAACATTCCTCTCGTCATCAGACGCTCGTAAATATGATTGCTACGGCCAATGCTATGGATAAAGTAGCTGTCTCGCTTGATATTGTGGTCACGGTCCTCTGCCTTGTTGATTTGTTGTTCGGTATTGTTAAAGCTGCCAAGGCGGCTAAAGGACTGGGATTGCTTAAGCTGCTTTTCAACGCTTCTAAAGTGCGCGAAGTAACGGTTGGATTTAAGCTGGTTAACTTCGGTGATGGCGCCCGGTTGATAAATGCCTTTAGAGCGAATAATTTAGATCCGCAAATATTACGTACGCTGATCAAATGGAAAAAAAGATTTAGACCGATCACCCACTTCAAGGCCAACGCCATGGAGACGTTCAGAAGCGCTTTTGCTACCAAGTATGTATTTGGCTCCTCTGTGGCGCCGGTTGCCAAAGCTACGATGGTTGCATCCACCGATATAAAAGTTGCCGCTGTCGCTAAAACTTTACGCATGGGTTCAATCGGGGCTGTTCCCAGCGTAGGCGGTGTCGTCCCGTCTTTGAGTTATACTCCGCTACGTACCGCCGCATCCGCCGCTGCCGAGGTTGCTTCCGTTGGAGAAACGGCTAAAAAAGCCTCTTTGTTTGAAGGATTCTGGGCCGCGAAAAC
>JAGCMD010000069.1 GCA_017646765.1 Elusimicrobiaceae bacterium
GCAAACGAACTCCAAAGCCACTGTTGCCCGGCCTGCTTGTAAACTCGCTTCCGCTCAAACATACAAGCAGGACTCCCCCGGCCAACACGGCTTTGGAAAGGCGTTCTAAAGCCGACTTTTCAACGACATTTTTGACGCTTTTTGTAAACGGTGCTAACGGGCGGGATAAACAACCAATTACATAAAAGACTGTCACGGCGCAAATCTGTAATGCGCCGTCTCCCGATTTTAAAATCTGTTATTAAATAAAGCTGTCATGCCCGAAGGTTTTTATCGGGCATCTCCCGATTTTCTTTCCGTTCGTTTCCGTCCCTTGCGTACGTAAAAGCGGGAGATACCGCATTATCGCCGTCCGCAGGACCGGTATGACAAATAATAATAGGTCATCCCGCAAGGTCTTTATGCGAGATATAAGGGCGCTTTTTATTTTGCAAAACCGTATAACGAAGTTTGCGCCAAACGCAAAAAGCGGTCCTAGGCCGGAAGGCGGCCCGCAGGGTCCCGTGCGGCAAGCACTCCGGCATCTCCCAATTTTTTTCATTCGTGTCGGTTTCTTAGCGGAATAAGAAATGCCGGTATTGACCCTTCTCTTGTTTTTTCATTTCTTTCCACACGGCCAGTGCTTCTTCGGGGCTGGCGGCCTTGGCGTGATCTCCGAATACGTGCGGATGACGGCGGTGCAGTTTATCATACAGCCCTTGCATAACGTCTTCAATGGTAAAAAGCCCCTCTTCTTTGGCAATTTGCGCGTGAAGCAGAACTTGCAACAATACGTCGCCCAGTTCTTCCTTCATATTTTCCACATCTTTTTTTTCAATCGCGGCCACCAGTTCTTCGGCTTCTTCGCGCATATTTTTAATTAGACTTTCGTGCGTTTGCTTTTTATCCCACGGGCAACCGTTAGGACCGCGCAAGACAGCAAACGTTTCCACCAACTCTTCAAATGTATTTTTCATTGTAACCTCTCTAGGAAAAATGGTATACATTTATTATATGAAAATAACACATTTACTTTCGGTGCTTTTAGTAACTCTTCCGTTAATTGCCCAAGCGCAGGCAACGGTAGTGCGGGTACAAAACCATCAGATTTATTTAGATACTTCCGCACTCAAAACCCCGGTCAACAAAGGCGACTCCTTTAAAGTAATTTTATCTTCCGAAAAATTAACCAATCCCAAAACCGGGAAAGATTTAGGGCTTGTGTATAATTATTCTCCCGTCGGCGTAATTACCGAAGTACAACCGCTCTATGCAATAGGAAAATTACCTTCCGAAACCGGGGTGGAAATCGGTCAAGAGGCCCTCGTACAAACCGCTCAGCCGGCTCCGCAAGCAGCGGCGGCCACGCAAGCCGAAAAATCGGAACAGCCCAAAGTTTCCCTGCACAAAAAAATTTCTTATCAGCCGGTAGAACAAGAAATCGTCAGTTTGTCGTCGGCAGACATTACTGCTCCCGGTGCTGAAAACATTGTGACGCTTTCTACCAAAGGACGCATCAGCGTATGGAACCGCAACGGGGAAGAATTAAAAGAAGCCCTTTCTTATCAATTACCTTCCGGGCGGACGCCCTTGGCCCTTTCCGCCGTGCCCTTGCGCGGGAAAGACACCGCCGAAATTTTTGCCACTGTTTACGACGACCGATTAGCCCGCGTGCGTACCGTTGTCCTATCCTATGAAAACGGCCAATGGACTACCTTAGACACACTGCCCTACTTTGTAAAAGAAATGGGCTGCGGAAGTGAAAAAACACTGTGGCTGCAGAAAGCATTTGTTTCCGGTACACGTCCGGGCAATGCCCACAACGTAGTATATCAAAACGGCCAATTTGGGCCCGGTACGCAAGAACTGGCCACCCAACGCTCTTGGTTGATGGGCGCCAACCGCTTCCCTTTTGCAGACAATAATTCTTTACAGCTTATTTACACTACCTCCGTCGGGCGTATTAAATTAGAACTACCGCGCGGAAAAACAACCGAATATAAAGATTTTTCCGTTGGGTCCCCAAATCGTGTAAAATATAAACAGGAGATTGTAAAGTTTTACCCCTCCTTGCAAGTAGTAGAATCCCAAGGCAAGCCCCAGGTGGCCGCTGCGGAAAATACAACCAAGTACGGGCTTTTATCCAGCACGTTTGGCCAGTACGAAAGCGGAAAAATTCATTTCTTATCGTTTGAAAAAGGCCGCTTAACTTTACAAGACACGGTAGCTTTGGACGGTTTTGTGTATGATACGGCTTGTTCCGATACGGCCGTACTCACCGCTGAAGTATTACCCGACGGGCAAAGTTCCCTGGTGGAAATTTTGAAATAATTTGAGGAGAAAAAAAGTGCAACTTTCTACAGAAAAAATAAATGTGTTAGATAAAGGCTTCGTCCGTTTGGTGGACTTTATGGGCGGAGACGACCGCGCCGTTCAATCGGCCCGTGTTTCGTTTGGGGCGGTTTCCAAAGGGGAAGAACAAGACAAACGCCTCATTAAATACTTAATGCAACACGCGCATCATACGCCGTTTGAACATTGTTATTTTCAATTTCATATTTGCTGCCCGATTTACGTGGCCCGCCAATGGATGCGCCACCGCTGGGGCTCGTACAACGAAGTCAGCGCACGCTATACCGAAGTAAAAGACGAATTTTATATCCCTTCCGCTTTCCGCGGGCAGGATACTAAAAACAAACAAGGATCTGTGGCCGATTCTTCGTTAGATAACGAAAAATTACGCCAAATTTATGAAGACAGCGTGGAGGCTTCTTACGCGGCCTATCATAAACTGATTGAGGCCGGCGTCGCCCGCGAAATGGCCCGCGGCGTGCTCCCCGTTTGCCAATATACCCAATTTTACTGGAGTGTCAACGCACGCAGTTTATTTAACTTCTTGTGCTTGCGCACCGATAAACACGCCCAGCAGGAAATCCGCGTTTATGCCGACGAAATTGCCAAAATCGTGGCGGAAAAAATGCCGTGGTCGTGGGAAGCTTTTGAAGCCTTACAGCGACAGTTGCCGCTAGGCTCGGAATAAAAAACTTGTTGTAAGGGAGTGTTTATGAGAATTCTCGGTATTATCATGGCCGGGGGAAAAGGCGAACGCCTCTACCCGCTCACTAAAGACCGTTCCAAACCCTCTGTACCGTTTGGCGGTAAATACCGCATTGTGGATTTTGTACTTTCCAACTTTGTGAACTCCGGCATTTTTTCGTCGTACGTGCTGGTACAGTATTTATCGCAAAGTTTAATTGAGTACCTACGCACAACCTGGCGCTCGGAAGGTATCGTGGCAGACCACTTTTTAACCTGCGTGCCGCCGCAGATGCGTTTGGGGGAAATTTGGTATCGCGGCACGGCCGATTCCGTGCGGCAGAACATAAACCTCGTAAAAGATTTTTCACCCGATTTGGTGGCCATTTTCGGGGCGGACCATATTTACCGCATGGATGTGCGGCAAATGATTGATTTTCACCTTAAAAATAAAGCCGACGTAACCGTTGCCGCCAATACCGTGCCGATAGAAGCCGCCAGCGCGTTTGGCGTGCTGGGCGTAGATGCGCAGGGACGCATCACCCAATTTGACGAAAAACCGGCACACCCTAAACCGATACCGGGGCACCCCAAATCGGCGTATGCCTCCATGGGCAACTACATCTTTAATACCGATGTGCTATTAAAAGTATTGCAAAAACGTTTTTGCGACGTACCGGCACTGGATTTCGGTAAACATATCTTGCCTAAAATCTTGACGGACTACCGCACATTTGCGTATAACTTTCAAAGCCAAACGTTGCCGGGTGCCAAATCGTATGAAGAACAAGGTTACTGGCGAGACGTGGGCACTATTGAGTCTTTTTGGCAGACCAATATGGACCTTTTGGGCCCTAAGCCTAAGTTAGATTTGAATAACCCTTCTTGGCCTATCAGCACTACGCTTAACCGTGTGCCGCCCACTAAGTTTTTAGGCGGGACAGTCACTAATTCCATGATAGGCGACGGTTGTGTAATTCACCCCAAAGCCAAAATCAAACACTCCGTTATCAGCGATAGTGTGTTTATCGGCGAAGGAGCGGAAATTGAAGACTGTGTGATTATGGATAATTGCGAAATAAAAGCCGGAGCGAAACTTAAAAAAGTGATTATGGACCGTTATAATACCATTGCCCCGCGCCAAACTATCGGACACAACTTAGAGGCCGATTCGCAAAAATACTATATTGACCCGTCGGGGATAGTGGTTATCCCGCGTGGGAAAAATAAGTTTTAATTGCACGCGCCGCGCAAAAACGCGGCGCGATTTTTATGATAGCCCATATTTTTTATAACACCCATGTTGCCAAATACTTACGCCGCACCGCTCTTTTTAAAGCGGCGCTTGCCAAAGGGTTAAAATCTTTTGCGCACCAAAATATAGAAGTAAACGTAGTTTTTGTGGATGAAAAAGAAATTTTGCGCGTCAACAAAACCTTTTTAAATCATCATTACGTAACAGATGTTATTTCGTTTAATCACGCCCGCCCCCCTGTGCTGCCCCCCAACGAGCCGTGGGCCTTTGGCGATATTTTTGTGTGTTACCAGGTGGCCCGTAAAAACGCCCGAAAATTCAGCCACACCATTTTACAAGAAATGATGATGTATGTTACCCACGGTGCCTTACATTTGTCCGGTATGGACGACCACGAACCGCAAGACCGCGCCGAAATGGACCGCCAAGCCGAAAAAATTATTGCCCGGATTTTACATTAAACGCTTCTTTAAGTACCCCTTCTTTAGGCCCCAAAGGGCCTATTTTTTTCTAGGTCCAAAAACCTCTTTTTTAGGCCCAAAAGACCCTCGTTAAAATTCAGATTAACCTATATGATAATAGTAAGCAAGGAGGAATTATGAAACATATTTTCTTTTTATTAGTTTTTGCCTTACTCGTACCGGCAGTGCAAGCGGCCCCCGTTACTGCGCAAACAGGGGCTTCCCGCCGGCAGATTATGTTGCAACGTTACGCGCCTAAGGCAGCTGTAACGAAAGCGCTAACCGCCGAAGGCTTTTTAGAAGCAGCTACCAAAGGCGACACGGAAACTATTTTTTCCGTAAAGGATATTACCTTGTTTGATCAAACCGATAAATTTTCCAACAACTGCTTTCACTTAGCCAAGGACGAAGCGACCCTGCAAGCGTTAGCGGCTGTGATCCGCCGGTTGGATGAAAATAACTCCCGCCGTATCATCCGCCAATTGCGTAATCAACGCAATAATATGGGCGAAACTCCTTTGATGCGGCAAATCAACCTCGGCAAAGCCCAAATGTTTGAACCGCTGTACCGGGGCTCTGAATTGGCCGAATCAATACGGGAGACCCGCTCGGTAAGCAAAGGAGGCGCCTTAAACATACCGGCTAAAATTAAAGAAGGAATTACTAAATCTTTAAGCAAAGACAACAGCGGCCGCACCGTAGCTCAAGCTGCCTTGGCTAACATCAACGAACCCGGTATGGATAAAGTGGTGGCTTATTTTGAAGAACACGCCCCATACCTGTTAAACAATTTTTAAGATTTCATCTCCTACAACCTACAGCATCACTCCCCCCCGGCTTCTCCTCCGGGGGGTTCTTTATTACAAAAAAATCCCCCTGCTAAACGCAAGAGGACTTGTCTTTTTAAAAAACCCTTTTTATTTTGCGGCGTCAAACCCGGCTTGCAACGCTTTTTTATTCAGCTCCAGCATTTCCGGTTTGGCACGTTTATACACTTTCTTCATGGCGTCGGCTACGCTGTTTAATGCCACGGCTCCGGTCAATTTAACAAACGCACCGAGTGCCACCAAATTGGCAATCTTGTCCATGCCGACTTTTTTGGCAATCTCGTTGCACGGCACGCATACGACCGTAATGTCTTTGCGCGCCGGACGGGAATTAACGAGCGAGCTGTTTAAAATAAGTAGCCCGCCTTTTTTAAGTAGCGGCTCAAATTTGGGAAGTGACGGCTCGTTCATCACAATTACCGTATCGGGAGAAGACACGATCGGCGTGTAAACCTCGCCGTCCGTTACCACCACCGAACAGTTGGCCGTACCGCCGCGCATTTCCGGGCCGTACGAAGGGAGCCAGCTGGCGTTCTTTTTATCTTCCACGCCCGCTTGCGCGAGTAAAATTCCGGCGGAAACAACACCCTGGCCGCCAAAACCTGCTATACGAATACCTTGATACATTATTTCGCCCCCTCGTCTTTGAAAATACCCAGCGGATATTGCGGCATCATTTTCGTACGCACAAACTCCAACGCTTGCGGTACGCTCGCGTGCCAGTTGGTCGGGCATTGGCTTAACACTTCCACCATGGAAAACCCGACACCGTTTACTTGGTTTTCAAACGCTTTTTTAATGGCTTGTTTGGCTTTAATGACGTTCTGCGGGCTGTCCACCGCTACGCGCGCCAAAAATTTACTGCCGGTAATTTGCGCGAGCATTTCGCACATATTGATCGGCCAGCCCTGCAGTTTCGGGTCGCGCCCTTTGGGAGCCGTAGTGGCCACTTGGCCGACGAGCGTAGTGGGGGCCATTTGACCGCCCGTCATCCCGTAAATAGCATTATTGATAAAAATGACGGTAATGTTTTCGCTGCGCACAGCGGCGTGAACGATTTCCGCCATACCGATAGAAGCCAGGTCGCCGTCGCCCTGATACGAAAATACAATCGCGCCGGGTTTAGCGCGTTTGACGCCGGTGGCAATCGCCGGGCCGCGCCCGTGCGCCCCTTGCACCGTATCACATTTAAAATAATCGTCCGCAAATACGGCGCACCCCACCGGAGCAATACCGATAACGCGCTCGGCAATACCGAGTTCGTCAAAAGTTTCCCCCATCAAGCGGTGCACGATACCGTGGCCGCAACCGGGACAATAGTGCATAGGCACGTCGGTTAAACTTTTCGGTTTTTGGGCAATAATCGTCATAGTTATTTGCCTCCTTGGGCGTCGCCTTGTACGCCAAGCGATAAATCGCGCGCGCAGTTGTAAGTAAAGTTAGCGGCGTGTTCTTGTAAATCAAACAGCCCTTCTTTTTTACCTGTTAAGAGCGATTGGGCCGCCGTTAGAATTTGGGTTCCGTCGGGCTGGCCGCCGGCCGGGTACGCATTTAAACCCACAGGCACACAATCCCCCACGGCCAATTTAACGTCTTGCACCAGTTGGCCTAAACTTTGCTCTACCACTAAAACGCCTTTAGCTTTTTGGGCAAGTTCGGCCAGCCGCTTAGACGGGAACGGCCACAACGTAATCGGGCGGAAAAGACCGACTTTTAAACCTTTGGAACTTGCCATATTCACGGCTTCTAAACACGCGCGGGAAGAAAGCCCGTATGCCACGAGCAAAATATCGCAATCTTCCGCGTTGCGTTCTTCGTAGCGGGCTTCGGTTTTTTCTATAAGTCCGTAGCGTTTGGCGCGCTCGGTTACGTCGGCAATTAAATTATCGCCTTTGTAGGAAAATACTTTGCTTTTTCCGCGGCCTTGTTTATTGATATCTACGGCCCAATCAAATTTACCGAGCTTATTGGGGTCCACGGGCTCAAAATTAAAAGCCATGCTTTCCATCATCTGCCCCAAAATACCGTCGGCTAAAATCATACAAGGCATGCGGTATTTTTCGGCCAGTTCAATGCCGAGTTTGGGGAAATTGCCTAACTCCTCTACAGAATTAGGTGCCAACACAATAATGTGATAATCACCGTTACCGCCGCCGCGCGTGGCTTGGAAATAGTCTCCCTGCGCGCCGGAAATACTTCCTAAGCCCGGCCCGCCGCGCATGACGTTGACAATTAAGCACGGCAAATCGGCACTGGCCAAATACGTAATGCCTTCTTGCTTTAAACTGACACCCGGCGAAGAAGATGACGTCATACTGCGCGTGCCGGTAGCCGCCGCGCCGTAGACCATATTGATAGCGGCCACTTCGCTTTCGGCCTGCACAAACGCGCCGCCGTTGTCGGCCATATGAGCGGCCATATATTCGGGCACTTCGTTTTGCGGAGTAATCGGATATCCGGCAAAGAAACGCACCCCGGCGCGAATAGCGCCTTCGGCAAGCGCCTCGTTGCCTTTTCGTAAAGCTTTTTCTGTCTTCATAAAAACCTCAAAATTATTCCTTGATGACCGTAATGGCAATATCCGGGCACATGCGGTAGCACATCGCACAGCCGATGCAATTTTCGGGATGTTGCATTTCAGCGGGCAAGTATCCTTTTTTGCTAATCGTTTTGGACGGGCCCAAACATTTCTTCGGGCACACTTCTACGCACAAATAACACGCTTTACAGCGATTGGCGTCCACTTCAATTTTAGGCATAGGCCTCCTGCGGCCGGGGATAAAACCGGCCTTTTATATAGTATATGTCTTTTGGGAGTAAGAGCGCAACCGACAAAAAGGGGTAATGTTTGCGCGGAAAAAATAAATTTTGTATGATATATAGGTAATGCCGAGGTAGCTCAGTGGTAGAGCACTGGTCTGAAAAACCAGGTGTCGACAGTTCGATCCTGTCCCTCGGCATTCTTTTTCTGCCTAATTTTGTGTAATACTTCGTTACTCACTCGGGCGGATACATCCGCCCTTCGGGCGCGTGCCGACAGTATACCTTCCTCGTTCGTGCCTCGTCTTACGCAAAATTCGTTTGAAAAAGCCGCACTAGTAATGTCCTGTCCCTCGGCATTCTTTTTCTGCCTAATTTTGTGTAATACTTCGTTACTCACTCGGGCGGATACATCCGCCCTTTTACAGTATACTCTCCCCTCGCACCGGAAAGAACAAACTTTATATTATCTCATTGTACAAATCACGCCAAGAGGGGTTAAACTTTGTGATTAAGTGCCTTTTCCAAGCCCGATTCCACTTTTTAAGTTGCTTTTCACGTGTAATAGCCGCTAACATGGTTTCATGCACCTCATAGTATACTAACTTCACTTCGTTGTATTTAGCCGTATGACTTTGAGGTAATAAATGTTCTTTGTGTTGATATATGCGTTGTATTAAATTAGCGGTCGTTCCGATGTATAAAGCATTATTAGCACGATTAGTTACTATATAGATAAAACCCATAAATTCAGTTTATCAAATAATTAAGCGTCATTCCCGAAGGCTGTAATCGGGAATCTTCCACGTATACCGTGGCTGTTTCGTAACGGCCACAACCAATGCGTTGAAGATCCCCGATAGAAACACTCGGGGATGACCTCTTTTATACACGGGAAAGGGGGATGACCTCTTTTTCTTATTTTTATTCGTGAATTTCCGGCAACGGATAAACCACTCCAAACGGACTTTGGTGGGAAGTGAGTTGTTCACTTATTTCTGCGAGTTCTTTAACGACGGCAGATAAGTCTTTGGAAAGCCGGGCGGCTGATTTTTCTAACCGGATAATGCGTCCGGCTAATAGAGCGATTTTTTCGGTTTGTTCCATTTTTTTCTCCTCAGCCGCCCATAAAAAACGGCTGCTATATTTTGAGGGACAAAGTAAACCCAAAATACAACAGCCGTAGTTCCCCATCTCAGATGGGGAACGTTCGGTAACAAAACGCTTGCAATCGTATTTGTTACCTAAACGGCTGTTTTGGTACTTTGTCCTGTAATTTTCATTACATTCACTGTGCAAAAAGCACAGTACCAAAACAGAATAAATTTTTTTATCCGCATCCCGCGGGTTACTAAAACTCCTACTTATTATTTAATTCTTTTAACTTGTTTATCAATCTTTGGGGATTTATCAACTTCATAGAAAACGATTCCCCTTGATATTCACACGAACGCACGTCGGATGTTTCAAGCGCCGTTTTCATAAAGATTTTCTTCGTTAGTTGCGGATATACTTGCACCCCTAACGCATACAACCCCGCCACGTACGGCACCGCCCACGAGAGTCCGCCGTTAGCAAAATGGACATAATCGGCAGGGCCCGATTGGGAAGCAACCACGCGAAAATCGGTCGGCACAACCACGTCTGTCATATCCGGCGACAAATGAGGAATACTCTCTTTATCAAACCAATACGCAGAACGACAATACTTAGAAACATCCTCCGGGTTATCCAGCGAATGGTTGCGGCTTAACGTGGATACGTCGTTCGTAGTAAATACCGCCACACCGTCTTTTTCCAACGCATTTTTAGCTTCTGACCATTCGGTTGCTCCCAAATTCGTTTCGTTAAAACCGCGTGAAATAGAAACCACCCGTATTTTTTCGTCCGGAGCAAGTTGTGCATTTATTTGTGCTACTCGGCGCAACATATCGGTCATTGGCCGCGCATCATACCGGTCGTTCGGCAATTTTTCTCCGAAGCGGGGGGCTAACGCAAACACGCGTGCCTTGGGCGCTATGCCTACCTTTTTCCCCACCGCAATAGAAACCACCGCCGGTGCGTGCATAGAGGAGGAGTCCCCTTTCCAAAAAGGTTCTTCTTCGTAAAAAATCACATTGGAAGCATATTCTTGGTGGCTTAGTAATAAGCTTTGGTCAATTACCGCAATAGAAACTCCTTCGCCGGTAATGCCTTGTTTGTGCAATGCGCGCACGCCCAACCCGGGGTTTTTACCGTTTTGTAAAATTTTTTTAGGAGAGAAACCTTTAGGCAGTTTGGCTTTCGGCGGGAATTTAGTTTTGCTGTCAAAAGAGATGACATCCGCCAATTCTTGCGCGGTATATTGCGTTAAATCCCACGCGGAAATATCGCACGAGCGCACGTCCAACTCTCCCGGGGCCGTTACTTTAGCCGGTTGTCCGTTCGGAAAAGAATGGGAACAAAAATAAGAAAAATCCGAATTTGCCGGCGGATACGCATTATAATAAGGCAACTTCAACTCTTGCGCGGTCGCAAAACCGGCCAGTAAAACAAACAGCACAACCCACGTAATTTTTTTCATTTTCATTTTTATCTCACTTGCACAAGTGCAAAATGTAAATACTCCGTCTCCGGCATACCGATTAAAACCGGGTGGTCTTTGGCTTGACCGCGCAGTTCTATAAGGCTTGCCTGCACGCCCGATTTACTTACGCCTTGACGGATAATATCCACAAATAATTCGCGCGACACGTGGTGCGAACACGTGGAAAAGGCTAAATAGCCGCCGGGCTTTAACCCTTCTAAAGCCATCTTAACCAGTTTTACATACAACCCCACCGCTTGCGGTAATGCCTTGCGGCTTTTGACAAACGCGGGCGGGTCCAACAAAACCATATCCGGTTGGTCGGGTAGTCCGCCTTTTTTCATGGCAGATAACAACCGCTCGGCGTCATCCCGATGGAAAACAGCAATATCTTTGACGCCGTTTAGTTCGGCGTTCTTTTGGGCAAACTCCACCGCCGCCGCGGAAGAATCACACCCCCACACTTGCGCCGCACCGGCCTTAGCCGCCGTGATACCAAACGATCCGATATACGAATATAAATCAAGTACGAGTTTATCTTTGAAATACGGTTTCAAAAACGCGCGGTTCTCGCGTTGGTCAAAGTAAAAACCGGTTTTTTGCCCGCCGCGAATCGGCACGATATATTTTACGCCGTTTTCTTCAATTTCTACCGTTTCGGGCACTTCGCCCACGATTTCGGGCGTATTAGTTAAACCCTCCAACGCGCGGAAAGCGCTGTCGTTTTTATAATAAATGCCGGTAGGTTTGAAAATTTTTTTAAGCGCTTTGGTAATTTGCGGTTTTAACAACTCCATGCCCGCCGTTAAAACATCCGCTACCAATGTGTCGCCGTAACGGTCTATGACAAGCCCGGGCAAATTATCGCCCTCGCCGTAACACATACGGCCATATTTGCGCACGCCGATTTCTTTGCGCCGCGTGTAGGCCTCGTCTAATTTTTCAAAGATAAAATCTTCCGGCAAATCCGCTTCGCCTTTTTGGAGTAACCGCACCGCAATCAAACTGTGCGGGTTAAACGTACCGATACCCACCTGAACGCCGTCGCTAGCCAACACACGCACGAGCGTGCCGGGTTCAATAGATGTATCCAACCCGTCAATCTCGTTAGAAAACACCCACCAATGTCCGGCCTTTAAGCGGCGTTCTTCTTTGGCTTTTAATTTAATTTCCTGCATAAATTACATCCCTTTTTCGCGCATTTCTTCCACTTCGGTAAACGGAATTTTAGCCGCACAAAGCGGACATTCCTTTGCCGTAAAAGTTTGCATCGGATACGACAACAAGGAGCGCAGCGGCACGGCTAAGGGCAAATACCCCATGGAGCGGTCCACAATCACGCCAACGCCAATTACGTTACCGTTTAATTTTTCCACCAGCTCAATGGCTTTGTTAATTTTGCGGCCGGAAACAGCCACGTCGTCAACAATGAGCACATTTTCGCCTTCTTTAATGGTGAAATTGTGTTTAAGCACCATCGCGCCGTTATCGTCTTTAGAAGCGAATATAGCCCGCACGCCGCGTGCGCGTGCCACTTCCTGCGCCAGCACCGAGTCCGACGGCGTAAGCGCCATAATTACATCCGCTTTGGTGGTAAATTTATCCGATAATGCCCCGGCAATTTTTTGCGCCAGGTGGGGATGCTGCATCAAGAGCGAAGTTTGAATATACGTCTGGCTGTGGAAGCCCGAAGGCATTACAAAATGGCCTTCTAAAATAGCTCCGTGTTCTTGTAATAAACACAAGATATCCATATTATTTCTTGGCATGGTAGTCTCCTTGATAGAACTCTTGTCCGGCTTTAAAATCGGTATCTAATCCTTTTTCCTGCGCCGCACGGATGGTTTCACCCGTCTTTTTAGCGCGTAACATATCCACTTTTGGTTTTAACATAGACGACGAAATCCGAAACGCTAACGCCGGGTTGCCCGATTCATCGGTCAGGTTTTCCGCCAATGCACCCGAACGCGATGTGTTAGAAAACATCGTCCATACTATAATATCAAAATTTTCAACCACCCAATCAACCCATCCGCTAACGGTGGCGGAAATAGAGGGGCCTACCGTGTAAGCATTGTTAATATCCATTTTACCTTTTTCAAACGTTCCCGAGACAGCCATATCATCAAACGGAACATCTTTAAGTACCTTACCCACCTTGAAGCTTCCCGCTTGTTCCATCCGGTGCATAATGATAAACGGTTGGAACGTAATATTAAGTGCCTGTTGTTCCTCGGCCCACTTTTCCATTTGGTGTATGACACCGCCCTCCAACCGCGCTTGCACCTTGCCCGACAAACGCTTCATCCCGGCCCGCAAGCCGGTCAGTTCAAACTCGCCGTCAAATTTATTGCCTGATAACACCGGGCTGGAAAAAGTGTCCGCCGAAATGTTGCCCGCAAAATTGCTCATGAAATTAGGCAAGCGGTTTCGGAAATTGCGCAGCCAGGCCAGGTCGCCTGTTACCTCTTTGGGATAGTGTGTACCGCCGGGCACCAGCGGGGAAATGACCGTCGTAAAATCCTGCACAATACTAATAAAATCCATTGGGTTAAAATGCTGCCAATGCATGGCCGTACGCACGCGCCGGCGCGGACTTTTTAAATTGCTGACGGACACACTCATTTTGAGCGGAACGCCGTTTAATTCCGTAGAAGCAATATAACCGTACAAATTGCCGCCGCGCCAACTGGCACTTAAATTTAATTTTTCAAACACGCTGTTATGCACCGTTAGTTTGCCGTCTTTTGTTTCACCGTACAAATCGGAAAAATCTTTTTTAGCACGGAACTGCCCGGTTACGTTCTCTGCCAAAAAGCCGTAAATATCCCCGCTTACTTTATCCAAATCAACCGTAACAAGCGGCCAAGCGTACTTGCCCTCCTGCCGTACCAATTGTGCCTGCAGCGAGGCATCCCCCGTTAATTTATAACGTCCCAACGGGGCATAATATTTATTTTTTCCTTTAAGCGCAAACGGTTGTGTAGAAACGGTAAAATCAGCGGTGTACGGTTCGTTGGAAAAATCTAATTGGCCCTTTCCTTCCGCTTTTACATCCGACGCAGAAACGGTAAGTTGATTGACCTTAAGCAAACTATAATTTTTGGACAACACCCCTTTGGCGGTAATCGTGGATTTGGGAATAGAAAAGGGCGTTTTTTCTAAATTAAATACAGATAAATCTTTTCCTTCAAACGCCGGCACTTGCGCTTTGATGTTAAAAAAAGGCGTACGCAGATTATCTAAATCCAGGGTTATATCTACCGGCTTTTGAAATAAGTATACTTTCGCCCGCAAACTGCGAAGTGCGAAGTTGGCCCAATCGAATCCGGCGAAATTAACATGCCCGGTCCCGCTGATTTCCATATCCGACATGCCGCCCCCCCACTCATTACGCAAAACCATATCCATGGTAAAACGCGAGAGTTCGTCCAACCGCAACCGTTCAAAGTGCATATTGACGCCGTATATTGCGTGGGTCACGCCCAGGCCCAAATCCTTGTAGCTAAATACGCCGTCTTTGAGGGTCCAGTCTTCTACGCTAACTGTAAATTTTTTACCGGAAGAGGCGCTTGTGTATACGGTACTTTGGCTGCCTTTGATCGGCGGAATATTATACACACCGTCGGCCCGGCGGATGATATTGAACCGCGGCGCATTCAAGGAAACTTCATCAATAATGAGTTGTTGGTCCAGCAGGGGCAGTAATTTCAACCGCACCGTTACCGAATCGGCCGATAACAAATCCTGCCCGGGGATACCTTCCGTGTCTAATACCCGGAACCCTTTCAACTCTAACTCGTTAATAAATTTTACATCAATGGAATCAATCACCACCGGGCGTTGCAAACGCTTTTGCAGCTCCTGAGCAATTACTTCGCTTACATGTTGGGAGTTATAGGACTTCACGTAAAACAACCACGCCGCCGAAAAAAGAAGCAACAAAAGCATAGAGAAAAATAACAGCAACCGCAATCCCATCAAAAAAAAGGCCTTGAAAGATGGGTACAGCTTTTTTATCCAAGATGTTTTTTTCGCTTTTGTAGTCATATTTTCTTACAACGCATTGGCAATATGCTCTAATATATAGTTTACTAAAATTCGCCCTAAGTTAAGGGTCCCTCTTACCAGATTTTTCCCAGCTAGCGTTAAATCTACTTGCTCCGGGAACAATCCCTTTAACACCAGTGCCAAAACCACCAAGTTCGCTAATGAAATGGTAATGATAGAGAAAAATTTTCCGCCCGCTAATTCCAAATCCGGTTGGTCAGCTTCAAAGAGTGTTTTAAAAGTTTGAATAAAATGGAAGGAAATGAAAAATCCGACTAAAAACAGAAATACCTGCCGGTAGGGTGTTAAATCAACAAACAAATCTACTGCTATGTAAATGAAAGCTATCAACAGTACATATCCCGGCACAAAATAGGGCGCTAACACTATCAACGTGTTGACTTTATCCATTTTTACATATCCGCTTTCTTTGCGGACAGACACCTTCCGGATGTGGCTTCCGCATAAAAAAGCAACCAGCGCGTGCGTCATCTCATGTATAAAAACATACATCCGGGAAAAATCATATACCGTATAATGTATAAGCGCATAAACCACCGCCCCGGCCACAAACGCCAGCGCTGTTTGGAAGTGCCCCAACACGACCCCCAAAATATGGATTACTTCCACAATCGCAAAAAACACAATCGGCGCCAACAGTAAAGCCGCCAAGAGTTTAAATAGCCGCATTAAAACTTCTCCGTCCACGCCGAAGCTGCGTATTTTTCCGCCGCCAGCTGACGCACCCGAGCCAGCCGGTCTGCTCCACACGCCGAAGGGTGCAAATCTACCGCTAAAAATGCACGGACACCCTCTATCACCGCACGTTTTAACGCGGGCTTTGTACGCGCACCGGGTAACTGCAAAGACCCCTGATAAAGTACCGTATTACCGAAACGACGTATAGCACCGCCCAGTATTTTTTGTCCGTCCGGTGTTAATAAATCATTTTGTACCGGCCGCACAAAACACGCACTGGCGCCTTCCGGCCCGCTGGGAGCATAAGCGGCCCGTGGCGAAGAAACCTCAAAAACACGCGCCGGCAGCCCTTCTCCGCGCAGTTGTGCTAATATGGCCGTGTGTAATTTTTGGTAAATGTCCGTAGGTTTATCTTGGCTGGAAAACACCAGCGAAAACGTCAAATCGTCCGTATGAAACACCATACCGCCGCCGGTAGGCCGGCGGGTATACGAGCCTACAAAATGGCGGCCTTGCAATGTGTGGCGCACTTCTTGTACAAATTGTGCGTAACCAAATGTAACCGCCGGCCCGGGTACCCAGTTGTAAAACCGAAGCGTAACCGCCTGCGGGCGCAACTGAACAATTTGTTCATCAAGCGCCATATTTTCTTGCACATTAAGCGGCGGCGTATTGAGTAGAACATCCATAAACCCTCCGGGCCGGGAAGCTACCAACGCAAATTCGGTTGACGGGCCGCAGCTACTTCGTCTATGCGGCTGACCGGTTGCGTATGCGGTGCGTCGTGTACCAACTGCGGGTTTGCAAAAATCTCATCGTAGATTTTTTCAAGCGCACCCACGAACGCGTCCAACATTTCTTTGCTTTCCGTTTCCGTCGGCTCAATCATCAGGGCCTCGGGCACGATAAGCGGGAAATAAATGGTCGGCGCGTAAAAGCCGTAATCAAGTAGCCGCTTGGCTACGTCGGCCGTATGCACGCCGTTCATTTTATGCGGATCAATGGATAAAACGCACTCGTGCATACAATTCACATCAAAAAACGCATTGAATTTGCCTTTGAGTTTGGCGCGCACATAGTTGGCGTTTAAAATGGCTTTCTCGGCGATATTTTTAAGCGTAGCCGCGTCAAATTGGCGCAAGTAACAATATCCGCGCAGCACGACCGCGATATTGCCGTAAAACGCTTTCATTTTGCCTAAACTTTGCGGCATTTTTCCGTGAAGCGTATATACTTCGCCTTTCTTTTCTACGATCGGCTTAGGTAAAAACGGGGCCACGTGTTTGGCCGCTCCGACGGGTCCGCTGCCCGGTCCGCCGCCGCCGTGCGGTGCGGCAAAGGTTTTGTGTAAATTCAAATGCATAACATCTACGCCAAAATCGGCGGGTTTAGCCAAGCCGATCAGCGCGTTAAAATTTGCCCCGTCCATATACAAGAGCGCACCGGCTTTATGGACCATATCGGCAATTTCGCGGATGTCTTTTTCAAAAAGCCCCACCGTATTGGGGACGGTCAGCATGACGGCAGCGGTTTTGTCGGAAAGGGCCGCTTGCAACGCCGCTTTATCCACACAACCGTCGGCGGCCGATTTGATATTAACTACCGTATATCCGGCCATATTCGCCGTAGCGGGGTTAGTGCCGTGGGCGGTGTCGGGCACGATGACCTCACAACGCGACGAATTTTTATGTGCGTCGTGGTACGCACGCACTGTCAAAATACCTGTTAGTTCGCCGTGTGCGCCCGCCGCCGGTTGGAGCGTAAACGCCGCAAGCCCGGTAATTTCTTTGAGTAGCTCTTGCAATTCATACATAATTTGAAGCGTACCCTGTACCGCACTTTCCGGCGCGAACGGGTGGGCGTGTGTAAACGGCTCCAAAACGGATAAAACATCATACGCTTTGGGGTTGTATTTCATCGTGCAAGACCCAAGCGGATAGAACTCACCGTCTAAAGAATAATTCTCTTGCGATAAGCGCGTAAAATGGCGCACCGTATCAAACTCGCTCATTTCGGGCAGTTTCGGTGCCGAAGTGCGCAGACAATCTTGCGGCAAATAATCGTGTTTTTTAGCTTGTTCAAACCGCACACCGCGGCGGCCGGGTTTAGATTTTTCAATAGAAAGCAAATTTTCCATAATTAAATCTCCTTAAGCGCGCTGACGTACGCGGCCATATCTTGCGGCGTATTTAGTTCGGTGGCGCAGACGAGTAAGTCGTTTTCCATACCGGGGAAACTATTGCCTAAAGCATACCCGGCGCCGATATTTTTTTGTGCGAGTTTATCCGCTACCGTTTGCGCATTTGTCGGGCACGTTACCACAAACTCGTTAAAAAACGGCGCGGTAAATTTAAGCGAAAAACCTTTCACCGCGGATAATTTTTCAGCTAGTTCGTGCGCGCGTTCCACATTGAGTTCGGCCACTTCTTTAAGTCCTTGCGGTCCCAAAAGCGTTAAATAAATCACCGCATTTAGCGCACAAATGGCCTCGTTGGAACAGATGTTGGAGGCGGCTTTTTCGCGGCGGATGTGTTGTTCGCGCGCTTGGAGCGTAAGCACAAAGGCACGTTGTCCGTTTTTATCTTTTGCTACACCCACAATGCGTCCGGGCAGTTGGCGCATATAGGCTTTTTTGGCTGTCATGATACCTAGCCCCGGTCCGCCAAAACTGACGGGGTTTCCCAAAGGTTGCCCCTCGGCTACGGCAAAATCGGCCTCGTACGAGCCCGGCGTTTGAAGTAGCCCGAGCGAAAGCGGATTTACTTGCGCCACCAAAAGCGCCCCTTGTTTGTGCACGAGTGCGGAAACTTTTTGCGCGTCTTCCAACGCTCCTAAAAAGTTTGGCTGGCTGAGCACAAAACAAGCGGTTTTGTCCGATAATTTTTCCGTCAAATCGTTTGCATCTAACGTGCCTTGCGCAGCAAATTTTACTTCGGTCAGTTGGACGTCCTTTGCGTGGCGCAAATACGTTTTTAAGACTTCTTTGTAGTGCGGGTGAAGAGCGGCCGGAATTAAAACTTCGTTGCGCCCCGTTACGCGCACGCACGCCAACACGGCCTCCGCGAGCGCGGTGGCTCCGTCGTAGTGCGAAGCCGTAGCTACGTCCATATCAAACAGCGCGCACATACAACTTTGAAATTCATAAATGGTTTGTAACGTGCCTTGGCTGGCCTCGGCCTGATACGGCGTATAGGCGGTTAAAAACTCGCCGCGGCCCGACAGCGCCGGCACAGCTGCCGGAATAAAATGCCGATACATACCTGCGCCGATAAAATTTTTAAGCGGTTTATTTTTAGCGGCCAGCGCGTGCATATGCGCGGTCAAATTTTGTTCGGTTAAAGCGGCGGGCAAGTTGTAGTTGGGGTACAACAAATCTGCCGGAATTTTATTTAGTAATTCTTTTACGGACGAAACGCCGATAACGTCCAGCATTTCCTGTTCATCTTGCTTGGTATGTGGCGTAAACATAGTATTATTAAATTCCCCCGGCAAGCGGGGGAATTTCCTTATTTTTGAATCGTGGCTTGATAAGCCGCAAAGTCTAATAGTGCGTCGTACTCGGCGGGCGCGGACATTTTGATTTTAAAGAGCCAGCCGTTGCCGTGCGGCTCGCGGTTGACAAGCGCCGGGTCGCCGCTTAGGGCGTCGTTGACGGCCACAATTTCGCCGCTGACGGGCGCGTAAATTTCGGAGGCCGATTTTACCGACTCTACCACACAGCAGTTTTCGCCCGCTTTGACTACGCGGCCGACTTTAGGCAAATCTATAAATACGA
>JAGCMD010000005.1 GCA_017646765.1 Elusimicrobiaceae bacterium
TGCGGATGACTTCTTCCGGCCCGACGACAAACCCTAACCGGAACCCCGGCACAAATACTTTAGAGAACGTGAACATAGTTATCACATTTCCACGGCCTTCATCCAACGCGTAAAACGTACGCGGAGCCGTGCCTTCAAAACGGACTTGGCGGTACGGGGAATCTTCCAAAATAAACGTACCGTATTTTTGGGCTAATTCCAACAGTTTTAAACGGCGGCTCTCGGGGATGGTTGTTCCTGTCGGGTTTTGAAAGTCCGGCACCAAATAAATAAATTTACATGGCTTGCCTTGCTTTTTAAGTAGTTCTAAATTCTTTTCCACATCTTCGGGCAGTACGCCGTTTTGGTCGCTTTGCGCCCCCAGTATATCCGCCCCGGCCGCTTGAAACGCTTGCAACGCCCCCAAATACGTGGGAGAAGCTGTAATAATCGCGTCGCCCGGATTTACAAACGCACGCGCGGTCATATCCAGCGCCTGTTGGGAAGCCGACACCACTAAAATTTGCTCGGGCGTAGCGGAAATATTTTCCTCTTCCTTTAGCAAGCCAATCAGTTCTTTTTTAAATTCGGCAATTCCCTCGGTAGCCCCATATTGTAAAGAGGCCTCCGGGTGCTCGCGCACGACCCGCTGCATAATATCGGCAATTTCTTCCACCGGGAATAAATCCGCCGCCGGAAGCCCGCCCGCAAACGAAATAATTTCCGGCTGGGCAATTACTTTTAAAAGTTCGCGGATAGCCGACGCTTTAGAGCGCTGCACCGCATTAGAAAACAAAGGGGTATAATCCATGTATGAAATCCTCATCCAATTTAGTTACTTAATATATTCTACTATTTTAAGCGATAAATCTTTGGCCGGAACGGAATGCGTCAACGCACCCATGGAGATAACGTCCACGCCTGTTTGACAGTACTTTTCCAAATTATCTTTGTTAACGCCGCCGGAAACTTCTATAATTGCCCGTCCGGCAATTTCTTTTTTACAGCGGATAATTTCTTCCGGCGTCATATTATCTAACATAATAATATCGGCCCCGGCCTTAAGGGCTTCTTTGACTTCTTCCAAATGGGTGGTTTCCACTTCTATTTTAGGAGTGTGACCGATAACAGATTTAATTTTTTCAACCGCCCGGGTAATAGACCCGGCCGCCTTAATGTGGTTATCTTTAATCATCACGCTGTCGGCTAAACTGATGCGGTGATTACGCGCGCCGCCTATCCGAACAGCATACTTATCAAGCCGCCGCATACCGGGCTGCGTTTTGCGGGTATCTGTAATCATTACATTATATTTCTTGCCGATAGCCGCATATTCGCGCGCCGCCGTGGCAATACCGCTTAAGCGTTGCATAAAATTAAGCGCCGTACGCTCGGCTTTTAAAATAGAAAGCACCGGGCCGCACAGTTCCAACACGTTGCCGCCTTTTTTAACAAGTTCGCCTTCTTGAGCAAGCGGTTTAAATTCCACTTTCGGGTCAACGGCGGCAAACACTTCTTTGGCGGTGGGCAACCCGCAAAGTACTAAATCTTCTTTAGCTACAATGATAGCGCGCGCTTTATCGTGCGCGGAAAAAATCGTGTCCGAGGTAATATCCCCCAGTCCCAAATCTTCTTCTAAAGCAAGTTCAATTATTTTATCTATAATCATATCGCTAACTCAAACATTTTTTCAATAGATTTTTTAGCTTGGGCGGCGATAATTCCGTCCACGCTGACTTGTTGCTCCGGCCGAGGTTCCGCCAATGCCTGCAACGTGTTAATAAGCGAATTTTTCTTCATATAACTGCACATGCCAAACGGCCACACAAATTGTTTATCCGGCTGTTCCGCTTCCAGGCGGTTAACAAGCCCAAGTTCGGTAAGCATACCAAACACTTTATCCGAAGAAGAAGCCACATACGAAACCATCCCTTTGGTACTTCCCACATAATCACACAAGCGGCACACTTCGGGCGCACACTCCGGGTGCGCCACCACTTTAATACCCGGATATTTTAAACGCAACTGCTCCACATCCGCCGGACGGTATTTATCGTGCACACAGCACGAGCCGCCCGAAGAAATTATTTTTTTGGGCGTACCGCGGCGTTTTAATTCAGCCTCTATATTTTCCGCCATCAGCATATCCGGCACAAAAATCAGTTCATTACCGGGCATTTTTTGCGCAATATCAAACACATTACCGGACGTCACACACACATCACACGCCGCTTTCACTTCCGCCGAACTGTTGATATAGCACATAGCCGGAACACCGGGATGTTTGGCACGTAACGCTTGGACTTGCAACCCTGTCATAGAATCGGCCAATGTACAGCCGGCTTTCCCGGCCGGAATAAGCACTTGCTTAGACGGGTTAAGGATTTTGGCCGTCTCTGCCATAAACCACACGCCGGCAAAAACGATTACTTCGGCTAAAGATTCGCGCGCTTTAAGCGCCAGTTCATAGGAATCCCCCCGAAAGTCAGCCACGCCGTACACGAGGTCCGGCGTGGTATAAGAGTGGGCTAAAATAACGGCTTTTTTTTCTTTTTTAATACGGTTGATGGCTAACGTATAAGGCGCGGCGGCTAAACAATCTGCTAATGTCCATTTCTCGGCCTTCGTTTTAGACACGTTCGCCAACAGCCCATACAAACGCTGAGCTTCTTGCAAAACAACCGTATCTTTCTCTACCGTAGGCAGCATAACGCCGATAAGAACTATTCAAAATCGTCGTCGTAAAAATCTTCATCCTCGTCGTCAAAAGAAGAAGAGGAACTGGTGGTAGACGTTTTGGTGGAAGAATACTTACGCTTAGAAGAAGCCGGTGCATCCGACGGATCATCTAAATAGTAAATGTTGGTCGTATTGATTACTTTTTTGTTCGTAGTCACCTTAGAGGCTTGTTTGGAAGTTGCTTTCTTGGTTACCGCTTGCGGTTTTTTAAGTTTTTCGGCCGGCGGCAAATAATTGGCACCGCAAGCCTGCAACTCATAATCGGAAAGGGTTTCATAATCGGAATCGGGAGCGAGCATATTATCAAACTCTTGGTCAATGATTTGATATTTAGAGTGCTTGCCCTTACTGGCTTGTTCGGCGGAATAGTACACTTTTTTCCCGTCGGCAGTCGTTTGAACCTGTTTATTGTTGGAACAGGCAATCCCCAGTACACAAACACCCAACAAAACTAAAATCTTTTTCGTCATTATTTGGTTCTCCTTAAAAGCAATTATCCAATCACCCTACTCTATAATTATATATCATAAAACAATAAATGGGAAATTTTTTTCAACCGATACCAAACGCGAGCCAATCAATCGGTTAATTTTTGCCAAAATGATTTTTTCTCATTTGCGGGCAAAGAAACCCGCCCGATAACGCCCACACACACCTGCTGTTGGTTGACAACCGGCAACATCTCTGCCTGGGTTTGCTCAAAAACTTCCCGGGCATGAACAAAGGTATCCTCCGGACGTAAGGCGGCGCTCCGGTTCATAATAGAGCCGGCAACCGAGCCGGGCGCATAAAAAGCCAACTCTACCGAGCGAAGGGTCCCTTTTAGCACGCCGTCCTTATCGGTTATCACACACAACGCCGGTATTTTTTTGCGCGGCAAGTTTTTTAACCTTTCAATTAGCTGCGCCAGTTTGGCATCCGTACGAACCGATATAAAATCGGTTTGCATCAAACTTCCCACACACTCCGGTCCGTACGCGCACGCGCTTTGTATCAGTTGCACAAAAGCCGGCTCCAATACGGCACTGATACGCTCGCGGTACGGAGCGGAAAATTCCTTCATCAGTTTGGCCGCTTGCGGCACGTTGAGCCGCGCCAATACATACGAGGCTTGGCGCATCGGTAACCGCCGCAATACCGCCGCGGCCTTGGGAGCGTTCATATGATTAAGTAGCGTAATAATTACTTGCGCTTTTAACGAACTAATCAGCAGCAGCACTTCGTGCGTAGCCAATGATTCCAAGGCCTCCGCCGCTTTGGACGGACAAGCCGTAATAAATTTTTCCGTTACTACGCCAGCCAGTGTTTGTATGGGGCTATTCATAATGATTTCCCTGCCACTTGATACTTTCTATAATTTTATTATAATAAAATTAGCAGCTACGCGCCAAAACAAAAGGAGCCCGTTATGTTTTTTGATAAACCGTTTCGCGAACTTACTTATGAAGATGTCGTCCAATTTTGCAAAAAAAGAATTCCCGAAGGTAAACAGTTAGATTACAAATACCTGCTGCCCAAAAATTATGAAAAATTTGCCAAGGTGATTGCTTCGTTTGCTAATGCGCTGGGCGGACTTATTATTATTGGCGTGCAAGATGATAAAAACGATCAGCCCGCACCGCCTTTTGTGGGCATCCCCTATCATGAGAAACTGCGTAACACCATAGAAGACATTATCCAAGTCTACATTGACCCGGTAGTGTTTGTAGATATCAACATTTGCATTAACAAAACCGGGGACCGTATGTTTGTACTGATTCAAATTCCGCAAAGTAATTTAACCCCCCACCTGGTAGGCAAGTTAAAACGCGCCTACATCCGCACCGGGCAAAGCAGCCGCCCGGAAGCCATCGTACACCCCAGCCAGCTGCCGTGGCTGTTAGACCACCGCCGCAAATCAGAGCGCTTGCGCCATATTTTATATGACAAAGCCGAAAGCCATTTTGAAAATTATCTCAAAACCCGCACGGCCACTACCGAAGGTGAAGTGGTGGGAAGTTTATCGCTGATGCCTTTTTATCCGACGGAGCAATTAACCAATTACAAAAAGCTCCCCGGGCTTATTAAACAAGCAGCCACCCACGCGCCCTACGGCACTATGGCCGACCCGGAACTGCCCTTGCAACCCGTACAAGACGGCGTAGCCGTTATTTCCAATAAACGCGGTATTTACAAAATGACGGAAATTAACACCTATGGGCTTATCATGAACAAACAAATTGTTTCTTCGCAAGAAATGGTAAACGGTCACACCTCCAGCACGCTGCGGATAGAAAATTTAGCGCAAAACCTGGTGCTGTTTTTTACTACCGCACGCAAATTTTTGGAAAAATTAAATGTCGGGGGCATGTTATATTTCCGTCTGAAAATGAACAACACCCGCGCCCGGCGCGCGCTGTTTGGCAAACGCCAAGCCACCGTGCTGGAGGATTACCTGCGTATGGACCGCACCCTTACGTTAAGCGATCTGCAAACCGATTTGCCCGCCACCTTGGAAAATCTATTGCATGAAACGGCGTGGTCGTTGGGGTTACAAATTCCGCCGGAAGAAATCGGCGCATTGTTAAAAAAACTACTCAGTGAGGTGAAAAAATGAAACGCGGATTTACGTTATTGGAAACATTAGTGGTGGTACTGATTATCGGGATATTGGCGTCTATCGCCCTGCCCTATTATCAGCACGCGGTAGAAAGTTCCCGCATGACGGAAGTGGTATTGGCGTGGGGACGGTATAAAAATTTTGCTACCGGGCGCGATTTTTCCCCCCAACAGGCAGAACAAATCCGGCAAAAATTAGCTGACTCTAAATTAAAATATTTTGACGCAGCCCTCATCTGCCCGCCTAAAGAAACAAACGAACTATGTTGGGAAGCACAGTTTACCCGTCAAAATTCTTCTATAGAATATAAACTGGTTACCACCCGCAATTTTGCGAATTTGGCGTGTGTGGGTTTAAATAGCGCGGGTGAAAGTTTTTGCCAGTCGCAAAGCAGGCAAGAAACGCCGGATATTATCAACGGCGAAAGCGTATACCCTATCCATTAGGAAAGTTTATCGGTTAAATAATGGCAACCCACGCTGCGTTTATTCTGCAGGGCCGCGTAGGTAATAAGCAAAGCCGTTTGCGTGCCGTTACGTAAATCCAATAGTTCTTGGCACAACGCCGCGCCTTTGTAGAAGGCATTTATTTCGTTTTGCAAGTGACGTAAAATTTTTTCTGCCCGGCTTAAATGGGTGGCACTGCGCATGAGCCCCACATAGTTCCACATCGTACTGCGCAACGTAGAAAGGTCTTGCTTAATTAAATTAAGGTCCGGCTTTTGCGAAGGTAACACCCACTCTTTAGGCGCGGGGATACGGAAATTTTGCCCGGCAATATCGTTAGCATCCGCCTGCGCACACAAATACCCCATACCAACGGCTTCCAAAAGCGACGTGCTGGCTAAACGGTTGGCCCCGTGATACCCGGTACAAGCCGTCTCCCCGATAGCGTTTAAGTTTACAATGTTGGTGCGCCCTTGCGAAGTGGCATACACACCGCCGCAAAAATAATGTGCCGCCGGAACGACAGGGACCGGCTGTTTGGTTAAATCAAACCCTTCTTCCAAACACTTGTGATAAATAGCCGGGAAACGCTCTTTGGTTTCATTAGCCGGTCGGTGTGAAATATCCAAATACACGCAGTCGTGCGACGTATTGAGCCGTTCTTGCTCAATGGCGCGCGCCACGATATCGCGCGGGGCTAAATCTTTCAAAGGATGGTAGCGTTCCATAAACGCCTCGCCTCTTGCGTTGCGAAGAATTGCCCCTTCTCCGCGCAACGCTTCGGACAAAAGAAAACTTTTCCCCTTGGCAAATACCGTCGGGTGAAATTGCACATACTCCATATTCATCACGCGCGCGCCAACGCGGTAGGCCATAGCAATACCGTGCCCGTACGAGTGGGCGGCGTTGGTAGTGTGGCGGTAAATTTGCCCCACACCCCCGGTGGCCAAAATCGTTTTTTTAGCGGTAACGGCAAACACTTCCCCGGTTTTATTATCCAACACGTACGCCCCGAAAACCGTCAGCGGCTCGTAGCGGTCCATTAAATCGGTAGAACTGTGGGAAAACGTAAGTAAGTCAATCGCGGCGGAAAATTCTTTAATGGTGATAAGCGGATTTTTCCGCACCGCATTTTGTAAGGCAGACAAAAGCGCGTGGCCCGTCGTGTCTTTAGCATAAATAATGCGGTTTTTGCGGTGTGCGCCCTCGCGCGTGAAACGCAAATTATGTTTTTCGTCGCGGTCAAAATTAACCTCTAAATCTTTTAAGAAAATTTCTTCCACCGCCTTGCATCCGGCCACGGAAAGGTCGCGCACGGCTTTTTCGTTACAAAGTCCGGCGGTGGCCACGCGCACATCTTCCAACAAATCTTCCAGGTTCAGTTGCGGCTCATACACAATGCCGCCTTGGGCCAAATCACTATTGGCTTGGGGCATTTCCCCGCAGCACAGCACGACGGTGTGCAAGCCCTTTTTGGCGGCCTCGTGCGCGTACACGCACCCGGCCAGCCCGGCCCCTATTACCAAACAATCGGTATGAAGAATTTTCATATACATATATTATATAAAGAAAATTCCCCGGTGTAATTAACCCGGGGAATTGGGTACGCATTAAAAATAAATTATTACACTTTATAATATTTTATACCATCGCGCGTTCTAACGTACGTGCCGTGTTGTAATTTTTCGCAAAACCCGGAAGGGACCGATTCAAATTCCATACAATACAACGTATTTCCTTCAAACCCGGTACGGTCTTGCCAGGTCGGATTAACCTCGGGATGTGCCCACATACCAAAACCGGCATACGCATACGGCCCAGTACCAAACATAGCCAAAGATAGACCGCTTCTATTGATAGCCAATATACTTTCCTGGTTTTTAAAATAAGCATCATCGACACTGTAGCTCTCGGCTTCTGCCGCAGACAATCTTGTTAAAGAATCAAAAGTTACATCTAACAAATCAAAATTATTGGCCCACGTGTTGTTCGCCAAAAAATACGCTTGTTGGGCGGTATCTATAGCCCGAACCATACTTATCAGTTCCGCCCCGCGTGCTTTGGCTACTGCTTTTTGATATTGCGGCAAGGCAATCGCCGCCAGTATTCCTATGATTAAAACTACCACGAGTAGTTCTATGAGCGTGAAGCCCTTTTTACAACCATTATTCTTCATTTTATATCTCCTTGTTTAGATTTCCTACAAAATTATTAAAACAAAAAAAAAAAAATAAGTCAAGGCTTTTTTATACTTTTCTGCAAACAGAAAAGTAACAAAAGATTTCCCGCCCAAGGGCACCACAAAAAGCACTCAATATGGGAAATTTTTCAA
>JAGCMD010000070.1 GCA_017646765.1 Elusimicrobiaceae bacterium
CCTTGCCGGACAATACGCTTCGCCTGGCGGAACTGGCCATGCAAGCTGAAGAAATTCCTTCCCAGCGGGCCGCCGCCCGGGCCGATACCGACGGGGCCCGCTTGGCCGCTAAAGGATTACCGGCACCCGGCTTGTTTACCGGGTATTACCAAGCCCACACACTCAAAGAATATGCCGACGTAGATGCCATGGAAGCATCTTTGCGTACGGTACTGCGTCTGGCAACGCTGTGGGCCTTGCAAAAACCCGCCAACTAAATCTGTTCTCCTTCTCCTAAAAGCCGCCTACAGTTCCTTAAGTAGGCGGCTTTTTAGGGCCTACTTAATTTCTAGGACCTTTGGCCCTTGCGTAATTGAGTGCAGATTATTACAATAAAGAATATAATTATCACAAGGAGCGTGTATGAAAAACTCTTTTGCCGTTACGTTGGCTCTTGTATTATCAAGTTTTTTACCGACGGGGTTACAAGCCGCCCCCATTAACTCGTTGGATTTACATACTCAAATCCAAAGAGCTATTACCCAATCGGTTTTTGACATGCAAAAAGACAGAAACCCTAACAATCCAACACTGGCAAAAAAATACAGAAGCATTTTATTTGAACGCTTTTTGAGATACGTAAAGTATAACAGCCAAAGCAGTTACACCGAAGAAATTACCCCCGGGCAAATTCAAATGGCAAAAGATTTGTATAAAGAAATTGTAGGTATGGGTTATAAAGACGCACAATTAACAGACCACTACTACATTTTCGTCCGCATCCCTTCCAACTTGCCCAAAGGCCAAAAAGCTCCTATTTTAGGATTAACGGGCCACTTTGACGTTACGCCCGATGTAACCACCGACAACGTAAAAGCGAATGTGATTAAAAATTATCAAGGCGGAAAAATTGAACTAGGCCTTAATCCGCAAGGTGAAAAACAAGTTTTAGACCCGGATACTCCGCGCGACGCCTATTTGAAAACTCAAATCGGAAAAACGATTGTTACCTCTGACGGAAGCACTAATTTAGGGGCGGATGACCGGGCCGGACTTTCCATTTTAATGACGCTTATGGAAATGCTTGCTACCTATCCGGAAAAGCCACACGGCGAAATCCAAATTGTGCTAGCTCCGAATGAAGAAACCGGCGGCGCGGCCGATTACATTGCTTCGGTCCCCTACCGCCCGGAAATAGCCTTTGACTTTGATGGCAGTGTTGACGGGGAACTGATGACAGACAACTTTAACGCATTGCAAATTCTCGTTACCGTTAAAGGGCATGAAGGGCACCAATCAAATGCGGACGGCCCGTACGTCAATCACGGTTTAGCGGCCGGCGATTTAATTAGACAAGTGTATGAAGATCCTTCCATCCCGCGCCGTTTTGCCCACAATAGCATTGTAGATGCCAATTCCCAGACCGGGCATTGGTTGCGTTTACCGTCAGAAAGCCGCGGCAAACAAGGATACATGGATGTATTTATCAACCGTCCGTCCAACGACATTACCATTGCAGACTTCCGCGCGCGCAGTTTCAAACAAGCCGATTTGGACGAAATGGCTGACTTCATCCGCGAGATTTCGGACTCATTGGCCAAAAAATATCCTAAAATTGAATTTTCCATGGAAACTAAATCTACCTACAATAATGTAGGAGAAACCGCACACCCCGCTTCATTTGAAGTCTCGCGCAAAGCCTTTGAAGCGGCCGGCGTGAAAATGAGACCGGTATCAGAACGTGCCGGAACAACCGGTGCCGTATTTGCCGCCGCTACCAAAAACGACCCGGAAAAAATTGTTGGTTCTTATATGCTCTTTACCGGCCAAAATAATATGCACTCTTATACCGAATGGCTTAGCGAAGAAGATATGTATAAATCTTTCTTAGTCGGTTTAAACATTATTGACCAAGTAGCCTTGTTGGAAGCTGAAAAATAAATAAGTATGAAAATTTTAATTGCAACGGAGAATTTGCATAAACTACAAGAACTGAAACAAATTCTCCCGGAAAAATCCAAATCAGGCAAGACCCTGCATTATGTAAGTTTGAAAGATTTTGACAACTTACATCTGCCCGCAGAAACAGGCAAGACATTAGAGGAAAACGCCGCTATCAAAGCCCTTTATGCGGCCAAGGCTACCGGGCTAATCGCCATCTCTGATGACACCGGATTAGAAGTAGAAGCCCTCAACGGCAACCCTGGCGTGCATACGGCCCGCTACGCCGGAGAAAACGCCTCCTCCGAAGATAACAACCGCAAATTACTTAATGCCCTCGGAGATTCACACCTGCCCCAGCGTGTGGCGCGCTTTCGCACAGTTGCGTGTTTGGCTACCCCGCAAGGCGAAACGTGTTTTTTTGAGGGTGTTTTAGAAGGGCATATCGGGTTTGGCTATCGCGGACGAAATGGGTTTGGTTATGATCCGATTTTTATGGTGGAGGACGGCCAAAAGGCGCTGGCCGAGCTAACCGAAACGCAGAAAAACAAAATCAGCCACCGCGGTCGGGCTTTCAAAAAACTAGCCGTTCAATTAACGTCCATACCGGACAACCGGTCTAAATAAAATTTGTTTGAAAAAACACCCCGGGTATTTTTATCCGGGGTATTTTTTATGAAAGATTGGTGATTTTAACTTCCCGTTACTTCCGTACAAGTTCCGCCATAATTTTGTACAAGCGCATCACACGCAACTTTTCCTTGTTTCCCTTTGTACACAACGGATCCCCCCGGTCCGGATGTAGTCCAGGTTTTACCGTCAAAAGTTTCCAATCCGCCATACATGCTCATCGTACTCTGGTCCCCATTATCCATCCGCATTAACTCTATGAAACATTTGTCCGTCAAACAATCTATGGCATATCCATAATTTTTGCTATAACAATAATCTGCTCCGTCATCTGTTACGCACGTAAGTCCGCTGGCTAAATCTACGTCTAAAAGCCCTTGGGTTAGCAACATAGCCGTATCGCTTGGGAATCCCCCGTTTTGTAACAACCAAGCCTGGGTCGCTTTTATGGCATTGCCGACAAACGTCATCATTTCCGCCGATTTTGCTTTTTCTACCGCCTTTTGATATTGCGGCAAGGCAATCGCGGCCAAAATACCAATGATTAAAACTACTACCAACAATTCAATGAGCGTAAACGCTCTTTTACAACCATTATTCTTCATTTTATATCTCCTTGTTTAGATTTCCTACAAAATTATTAAAACAAAAAAAAAAATAAGTCAAGGCTTTTCTATACTTTTCTGCAAACAGAAAAGTAACAAAAGATTTCCCGCCCCAGCGCACCACAAAAAGCACTCAAAATGGGAAATTTTTCAAACTCGCTTTCGCTCAAACATGAAAAATTTCTTCCCCATTTTGACGATTTTTGTAAACGGTGCTCACGGGCGGGACAACCGACCAAAACTTATGCGTCATGCCGCAGTGGCTCG
>JAGCMD010000006.1 GCA_017646765.1 Elusimicrobiaceae bacterium
AGTCAAATACTTCTTGCTCGCTGACCCACTCCAACCGACCGGACAAACCCACTTTGCGTACACTACGCCACTCCTTGCGCTGGATTTTGGCTTGCACGGAAGCGGGCACCTTTTTCCCATCGGGAGTAACAGCCACCACTTCAGCCCGGACGGGTTGGCCGACTTTGGCATATTCCTTCATTACTTTGGCCCCCAAATAGAAAGAGGCTGGATGAAGTGTAATCGGTGTGCGGGCAAATAAATTTTGCCGCGACGGGGATTGTACTTCTAACTCGGCAAATATTGTGGTTGGAGTAGTTACTGTCGGCAAAGAAGCTGTAAAAGACAAGGCCCCATGTTCGTCGGTTTTACCGGAAGCACTATGTACCAATTTGCCATCTTCTTTATATTCGCCTTCCCGTAAGAAATAGGGCGTGAAGGTATAGTCTTTAAATCCGTCCGGATTAAACCACGCCATTTCCCGGCGTAAATTCCACTTAGCCGAAGCGTGTGCCAACGGACTGCCGAAATTATAATTTGCCGCGGAAACAAACTGAGCCTTTTCACCGGGGAAATAATTCGGCTTTTGGGCTTGTAATGTAATTTTAAACTCCGCAGGTTTAGCTGTTTCCACCTGGAAATAAACCCGCTCGCTAGGCAAATCTTTTTCCTCTTTTAGTTGCGGGGTGAACGAGGCTTCCCAATACCCGCTATGGGCGTTGGCGGGCACCGTAAACTGAGAATTAAAAGAGCCGCTTGCCAGGTTTACCGTATCTTGAAAAATCTCTTGCCCAGTAGAATCGGAAACCGTCAATTTCCCGGTAATATTTCCCGGCAAAGCCCAGGCGTGATTTTGGCTTTTGCGCACCAACCCGGAAATATAAACTTTCTCCCCGGGACGGTAAATACCGCGCTCGGTAAATAAAAATGCACGCCATATTTCTTGCTGCGGATTGTAGGTGTAGTCCACATTAAAACGCCACGGCTCCAACCCGTCGTTTAATTCGCTACTGATAAAACCGTCTCCCCCCGCACTGGAAACAAATGCGTATAGTTTAGGAGTTCCCCAGGAAGGCACTTGGGTATCTAACTTAGACCATCCGGGCGCACGCGCTAACCCGTTCATATCCGTAGAACCGGACCACAAAATCGTGTTGGTATTATCACGAATTTCAACGGCCAAATTGGCCATCGGCTCCGCGGTTTCCAACGAAGTAGCCCATAACAAAATATCTTCCGCAGAAACCTTAAACGTCAGGCCGACGTCGGTTAAATTGTCGGTAGAGGACACCCAGCAATCTTTTCCTGCGCGTTTTATGTTAATTTGGCTAAAAATCAAACTATCCTGCGCCGTGGGTTTAAAACGGGTTAAATCAAAATAGGTTTTGAGGGTTTTGTCTTTTATATCTTTAAATGTATACGGCCCTTTGAAGGTAAGGTCTTTAAGCGGTTTTTCGGCACAATAGGAAGAATTTTGAGTAGTAAACGGAATAAAATTTTCTTTATTAAACCGGGCCGCGCGGACTTCTACCGACGGGGTATTGATTACCTCTACCGGCAGCCGGGCCGGCAGGTAACTCTCCAGCACGCCAAAATCGCCCGAAAAATCTACCGCCGGGCAGTAACCGGCATTACTCACCGTAAACGTATAATCTTGCCCCAAGCGGCCGCCGTAAATATCCTTCAAATTTTTATCCAATGTAACGGTCACTTTCTGCCCGGGTTTCAAATCTAAAAAGGAAAGCGGCGTAACAAAAAAAGCAGATCCGTTAGCTTGTTCGTCGGCAGAAAGGTTATACTCATCCAACAAATTTTGACGCGCCCGCGGAGACATCCGCATAAAATTCGCAACCACCACATCGCGGCCGATAGCGTCTAATTCTTCTGCGGATAATTTTTTGACCGCGCTTGTCGGGGAAACTTTAGCTGCCGCCAACAAATCTTTAAGTCGTACCGGCGCAGAAAAACGCACCTGTGGAGAAAAGGGCAAACACCCGGTTTGTTTCACTCCCAAAACAGATAGATCCGGAGTCGTAACAAAGTGTGTTTTATACTCTTTTTCCGAGCCAAGTTCTCCATCCGCCCCTTTTAATCCCGCGGCAAACACCCACGTATATTGCATGCCTTTGCGTAACGGTTGTTTTGGCGAGAAGGCCAGCACCTGCTGCGCAGAAGGATAATACGAGAATTGCTTATCAAATTCTTGCGGAGTAATTTCCCGTGCGGTAAGCATCATTTGCTGTCCGGCGGAATCTTGTAAATAAACAGAAGACGCTACTTCTTTTGCGTTTACCGGCATATTAAACCCGGCATACAGGGTGGGGGTTGTGGAAACCCAATGTTCGTTATCGGTCGGATACACTAACCGCACCGCCGGACGCAGCGTGGTAAAGGAAAATGTATACGGAGCGGCTAATTTTTCGCCACTTACCTGAGAGGAAAAATTTTCTTTTAATTTAACGGTAAAACGGGCGGCTTGGGGCCAATTTTGCGCAGGTTCAAAAAGTAATGTTTGCGTACCGGAAAAACGACAAGTACCGGAAACTTTAGGTGAAATTTCCACCGGGCAGGTTGAAGAGGAAAATTGGCTCTGCTCGGACAAGGCAACCACCGGTTGGTTAAAAGTGATGCTGATAGCTTGGCGCCCCGGTTGCGGCAAGGTGCCTTTGGGTGAAGCAGAAAGCACCTGCAACGGGGTAGCTTTCGCCAAAAGCGGTACCGCTAAAAATAGCGTGATAAATAGAAAAGTAACTAAAGATTTGCGCATAGTTCCTCCTTAGATTAGTTACTTTTATTTTATCATATTAGACGCAACCGCCGACAAAACAGCGCCAAAATACAAAACCCCCGACAAACGCCGGGGGTTTTGTGATAAGAAAAACTAATCCCTATTCTCCGACCCGCCGCCGCCCGGTGCCTGAGTATTGCAGTTATTAAAACCTAATATATAGACAACAGTGCCGCCTCCCGACTTTTGAAATGGAAGCCAAGCCAAAGTACAGGCGGCTTCTGCAAAAAGAATGCTATAATTATTCTGCTGAGTCCAAGAGGAGTTTACCATTTTAAAAACGCGGGAATTAGCTGTGTTTGGATATGGAATGTTCAGCGTAGTAGCTCCCTTTAGTCTTAGTCCGTATATGCTCTCATTACTCGGCTCTCCGCTTGAATTTAGCAAATCTTCTCCGGTAGATTTTCCTTGCACTTCCAGCGTTTTCGCTTTAAGAGTCGTGGCGTATAAATAAAAAGCGTTATGCAAATTTTCATCACTCCCATCATAGCTAATTTGGCTGACATAAGAATCCTGGGTAAAATTAATACGACCGCCGCTCTTAATATACAATGTGGGAATCAACTTGCCGCTAGCAGGTTGGTAGGTGCCACCTATTTCGTAACCTCTATCGTCACTTCCTATACTAGAGGGCCATCCATAATACCAAAGCGCGTTTGGGAAATCCACCGTCACATTATCTGCCTCGCCGGAAATCCCTCCTCCACCTATAGCAAAGAATCTATACGCGTCAGTGGCGGTATTCCTAATCAATTTTACTTCACCGTTACTTTTTACAATAAGTTCCGGCGTTTGTAATCCGGCCGAAAAAGTGGCTTCTTGAGATACTACCAGCTGCTTATAATCTCCCAACCGGGAAGGATTAAAATTAACGGCTGACACTAATTCAGCCCCCCACCCCGGAAACGATAACCCCAGTATAAATAAACTCAAAATTTTTTTCATACAAGCTCTCCCTAAAGCTAATTTAAATTAGCCCGGCACTTTATTTAGCATTTTACGTCTACTAATAATTCTACTAGATGAAATGCAAAAAAACAAGCCCCCGTTTTAGCGGGGGCTTGTAATTCGCGAAATACGAACTTATTTGTTTACGCTGGCCATGTGGGCGATTAAGTCCAACACTTTGTTAGAGTAGCCGATTTCGTTATCATACCAAGAAACTACTTTCACAAACGTATCGGTCAAGTATACGCCGGCATTGGCATCAAAGATAGAAGTGCGTTTGTCACCCAAGAAATCGGAGGACACTACTGCATCTTCGGTGTAGCCCAAAATGCCTTTGAGTTCGCCTTCGGCAGCTTTTTTCATAGCAGCGCAAATGGCGTCTTTGGTGGCCGGTTTAGCCAAGTTAACGGTCAAGTCTACCACGGAAACATCCAAAGTAGGCACGCGCATAGAGATACCCGTTAATTTACCGTTAAGTTCCGGAATTACCTTACCCACAGCTTTAGCAGCACCGGTGGAAGAAGGAATGATATTGCCGGAAGCGGCGCGGCCGCCTCTCCAGTCTTTCATAGACGGTCCGTCAACCGTTTTTTGGGTGGCGGTGGTGGAGTGTACGGTGGTCATCAAACCGTTTACGATACCGAAGTTATCGTTTAACACTTTGGCGATAGGAGCCAAGCAGTTGGTCGTGCAGGACGCGTTAGAAACAAATTGCGTACCTTTTACATAGGTTTTTTCGTTCACGCCGACTACGAACATCGGGGTCGTATCTTTAGACGGGGCAGACATGACTACATATTTAGCACCCGCTTTGATGTGGGCTTGCGCTTTCTCTTGCGTTAAAAATAAACCGGTAGATTCTACCACGTATTCGGCACCGACTTTATCCCAAGCCAAGTTGGCGGGATCTTTTTCGGCGGTCACGCGGATTTTTTTACCGTTAACAATCAATTGGTTATTTTCCACGTCGGCTTCAATGGTGCCGTTGAATTGACCGTGCATGGTATCATATTTGAGCATATAGGCCAAATAGTCAACCGGGCACAAGTCGTTAATCCCGACGATTTCAATGTCTTTTCTTTCTTGAGCCGCACGGAACACGAAACGACCGATACGGCCAAAACCGTTAATACCTACTTTAATAGTCATAGTTTATACATCCTCCATGGAGTTTTTACTTCTTTTATATTTTACAATTTTTTTATCAGAGCGTGTACAATTTTCCCCTAAAACAATCACCCCGGTTTATACCCGGGGTGATTGTTTTTCAAAAGATTTTTTCCACTACGGGATTAAAATCTTGACGACTTTTTGGCAGTGCTCGCGGCCCATCTTCGCTTTAAAATCTACTAGCCCAAAGTATACACCGCGCGCAACCCGCTTGCCGTGTTGGTTCGTCCGGTCCCACCGGCATCTTAAGGCCGCA
>JAGCMD010000071.1 GCA_017646765.1 Elusimicrobiaceae bacterium
GGGAGTTTCGGTAAATAATTTACACGCGGTGTTTGGAAACGCGTTTGGCACCCGGAATCTTTTTAAGAATCTTTTTTAACCGACTATACCGCGTTCTCCACCGGCGAAAGAACAACACCCGGCCCACCAACTTGCCGGGACAATGGGCCGCTTGTTCGTAGGCTTCTACAAAAGGTTTTAATTCTTCCGGCTTGTGAAACGGAGTCATCAAATTAACCGCTTGCCAAAACCCGCTAACCGGGGAAGACCGGAACGAAAAACGGTTAATATCAATGAGCGTGAACACATAGCCGTCATCTTTACGGGTATATAAAATGTTATTTAAAATATAATCCAGGTGCATCAGGCCGCGGGCGTGCAAAGCGGCTGTATATCCGGCAAAAGCTTTGACAAGTGCCGCATCTTTTTTATCTTGCCCGACGGTACGCGCGTTTTCTATAAATTCACCTACCGAAAAGGACTCGCCTATCCAACCGTTTTTTCGGCATAATACATAGCCGTATTGGATCGGCGTTTGAAACCCGGCATCTATAATTTTTTGCGCATTTTCATAGGTGCGGCGGGCCTTAGGGGTACGCACACCCACGGAATAAAACATCCGGTTAAAAAACGGCGGGATACCGTATTTCTTGACGCAAATAGCAAGCGGACGGCCGTTTTTGTCTTTGGTATGAAGTACTTTAATTTCGTTGCGGCCTTTGTAAATTGTTTCTCCTTCCCGGGCAAAAATCTCCGGCAAGCGCGCCAAAAAACCTTTTGGCAGAGGCGAGACGGCTGACTCTACTATCTTATACGAAATTTCTTTTTTCATAGTTAATGTCCCGCAGTCAGTTAAATTATTATGGACAAGAATTATTATACAAAATTAAATTTTCGCCGCGCGGGCCGGCCTTGCGTGAAAATTCCCCGGAGCAACATCCCCGGGGAATTTAATAAAACTACTCTCATTGAAAACAACTTTTTTACTTCTCCAGCACCACTACTTGTACATTTCTTATTCCACTTCAAACTTCTTCGTCAATTCAGCAGCAGAAGATTCTGCTAGCTCTGCAAAGCGGATAAAGAAATCTCCCTCTTTCTTGGTTAAGCGCCTTATGGCGTGTTTGTACTCCTCCATTCCCTCTGCAAACTTCTCCAATTTCATGTTCATCACCATGTCCATCGCATTGGCTCTGGCAACTTTTGTTTTGGCAAAATCCGCCGCGCCATCTGCCAGCTCAAGCTCCACACCTGCCTCCGCACAGGTACTCGCCGCACCCGGACCGGCCTTAATGTTGCGTGCTTTAAACCAGTTGCATAACAAGGGAGTTGCACTTCCCTGTTTCATCGGCTCGCCAATCTTAAACATAACCTGTTTTTCGTTAGCCTCATCTTCGGAGACCTTCAAGTCGTCAAAGTCGAAGTCATCCTCTTTTAAAGCTTGCTTTTCCGCTTCCTTCACCTTATAAGCATAGGTGACTTCCGGAATCGCTTCTTGGTCATTCAAGGCCACAAAGCCCATAATTTCTCTTTTATCAAGAAGAGATCCAGCAAACTCCACCTCTTTATAATCCATAACAGGAGCTGCTTTAACCGCTTCCTCAGCAGGAGCTGCTTCCAGCGCCGCTTCCTCAGCAACCGCCATTTCCTCGGCTGCTACCGCCTTTGCTGCTACCGCCTTTGCCTCTTCCACTTCTTGCGCTTTGGCAGATACCGCTAGCACAAACAGGAAAGAGCAGAGTAATAACATTAATTTTTTCATAATAATTCCTCCCTACAAAACGTTATGTCAAAATACTACTATTATAAGTATAATGGAAAACGGAAAAATTTCAAGGGGTAATTTGATTATTCCCCTACTTCCAACGTATCCACATACCACTCGCCTTTATCGTCGCGCAAAAATACCATTTGCGAATTACCGAGCCAGTTATCGTTAGAAGTGGTGGGGCTGGTACGCGAAGTATCTAACTGCACGCCGCACACTCCCCCCGGGGTGCACGCTACCGTGAAGGCACCCGCCTTGGAAAAACACTCATCCCCGTTGCAATCGGTACCGATATCAATATCCGACACATTATTCTCTCCGGACAAAAACACAACATCATTGGGCGAACCATTAGATAACAAATAAGAGCCAATGCTTTTGTTAGCCGTGTTAAGAATAACATCCAACTGTGACAAGCGTGCCTTTTGCGTGGCCCGGCGGTATTGCGGTAATGCAATCGCTGCCAAAATACCGATAATCAAAACCACTACCAATAATTCAATCAGGGTAAAACCCTTACGCTGATTTTTTTTCATCATACACTCCTATTAAATTGTCTAAAACCGCAACGACAAGGACGCCTCGGCCCCTAACCCATAGTGCGCGTAGTTGGCGGCTAAACTTAAATCTAAATAAGAAGGCAGCTTAAAGTTGAAACCAACCGTAGCGCGCGGCGTAGAGGCATGCTCGCGCGTAGCACGCAGGTCAGCCGCTTGGGCGCCTACTCCGTTGCCTACATTCACCGTGGTATAATCTACCCCTCCGCCAACGTATGGTACAAAATATTTAAACTTCATAGATAACACTAAACTGGCGTTATAATGTGTAGCGGAAAAATCTTGTGCGCTGGCACTATGTGCCGCCAAAACGAGCATAGGTTGCAAGGAACCGAGCACTTCGCTGGGGCGCGTAACCCCCCAACGCAGCCCGCCGCCGGCGATCGTAAGTCCGTCGTAGCTGCTGGCCCGGATAAAGCCGTCCAAACGAAAAGGCATCCCAATATCAGCTTGCAACCACGGGCTAAAAAGCCCCCCGATATCACTGCGGTCGCCCAAGGCAGTTTGGTTACGCTCATCCGAAGTGGTGCCTTTGGCTTTACTCATTTTAAAAAGCATCCCGGCACGCGGGCCGATTTGAAATCCCCCCCAGCCCAAAATACGGCCGGTAGTATACGTACCCGAACCAATCAGCCCGCCTAAATCTTGTGTAAAAGCATGGACGTTGTTGGCGGTAACATGCGAACCGAAATCGTCCCAATGTCCAAAGGCGGCCGCCGGAACGGTTGTAAATATCCCCACGAGTAAGCTTACTGCAATTTGTCTAATTGTCATGTCTTTTATTCTCCTAAAGTAGTTTGATTAAAATGGTCTGCAAATACTAATTCATCCCCCGGACGTACGCGCCCCTGCAAACTGCCGCCGGGCAGTTCCAGCGTGTAATGTCCTCCACGCACAAAGCGTCCCCAACGCCAGGGTTTCATCTGTTCTTTCACATATAACACTTTACCGGATTTATCACAAAAAACGGCATCTATGGTAAAGCGCATAAAACATGTGTGAATTTGCGGACAAGGCGCCAACAACATCCCGCACCCCGCCGGCAATTCTTTACGAAACATAAGTCCCTTTAAACGCGCAAAGAAGGAATCTGCCACTTCTACCTTTTGGGCAATCACTGCACCTGTGGGGCGAATCATACACTGCATATTATTTTTCCTCTTGCACGCGTGCTTTGAGCAGGTCCTCTACCTGTTTCAGCCATATCACATCTTGCACTTTTACAGATGCAGGTGGCACAACACTAAACTGGCCCTTTTTTTCAAATATCAAAAAAGTAAGTTGCCACTTATCGTCAACCACCACATCCCCAATCCACATTCCGGGACGCATTTTGGCAGCACGCAACTGGCTGACTTGTACGCGGCCGAACACGTCTTTTTGTTCACATATTGCCGGGCACGTTTTCAAAAAATCAAAGGTATCTTTGTCCAATACGCGCACATTGGCATATTTTTCGCGCGTAATCGGCATAACCAGGTTTCCATCTTCCAAGGTAATACCATTTACCCAAAACAAAGACCCATACTGCAAATCAAATGCGCGCAGCCCTGCGGCGCAAAACAAGAAGCATAGACAAATAACTGCGCGCTTCATAAAAATTACGCCGCCACCCGTTCTACGTAGTTCCCGGTACGGGTATCTACAAGCACGGTATCGCCTTCGTTGATAAAGAGCGGTACTTTAATAACAGCGCCGGTTTCCAACGTGGCTTCTTTGGTCGTATTAGCCACAGTATCGCCTTTGACGCCGGGCACAGTGGAGGCAATTTTAAGCGGTACTTTAATCGGCAACTCTACGTTAAAAAGTTTGTCGTTGATGTAAATACCGGTCGCGTCCATATTGTCTTTTAAGTACTTGGATAAATCGCCGAGTTTGCTAACGGGTACTTCTATTTGGTCATACGTTTCCGCGTTCATAAACGTAGCCATATCGCCCGACATATATAAATATGTAAAGGGGCGTTTTTCTACTTCTACTTCTTTAAATTTATCTTCGGGGCGGTAAGACGTTTCAATAACAGAACCCGTATTGATGTTGCGCAGTTTGACCCGTACTACGGCGCGGGCTTGGCTTTTGCGGTGGTGTTGAAATTCAATAATTTCCACCAATTGTCCGTTCTCATCTTCAAAGATGAGTCCTTCTCTAAATTCGGTTGTGCTTAACATAACTAACTCCTTTTATTTTTGTGTCAATTTTTTGGAACCGGTTTTGGTAACAAGGAAACTATCCTCTAAACGGATGCCCCATTTCCCGGCAAAGTAGATACCCGGCTCTACCGTTACCACAGCGTTTTCCGGAATTTCAGCCGCCGAGCCCGAGCGCAAAATCGGCGCGTCGTGAACGACAAGGCCAATGCCGTGCCCGGTAGTGTGGAAAAACTCCTTACCGTATCCGGCCGCTTCTATTACGTCTCGGGCGGCTTTATCCACCGCACCAGCTGTTACTCCGGCACGCAAAACACCCATACCGGCCCGGCGGGCTTTATCTACAATGTTCCAAATCTTTGTGTACTGTGCGGGCACTTTATCGCCGTGCCACCAGCTGCGCGTCATATCTGACGTGTATCCTTCATAAAAACAGCCAAAATCCATCAGTATAGCTTCGCTCTTTTTAAGCTTACGCGTTTTGGAAGGCGTATGGTGTGCATCCGCCGTATTTTCCCCAAAACATACAATGTTAAAAGGAACGCTGTCTGCCCCGCGCTTGTGCATGGCAATCGCCATTAAAATGCGAACCTCTTCTTCCGTCATCCCGGTTTTGATTTTAGGTTTTACTTCGGTAAAAGAATCAAAAGCGATTTTACACGCCTTGCGTAGTTTAGCAACTTCGTCGGCATCTTTGGCTTTTCGCATCTCGCCGACCAGCCCTTCCGCACGGACAAAGCCTGCTTTAGCCAGCGTTTCACCCGTCTGAAAATCTACTTGGTCGGGGTCAAAGGCTACGCGTTTGAGTTTCATTTTTTTAACTTTTTCGAGAGCCCCCGCTAACATCGTGCCAAACGGCGCGTCTTCCGTTTTTAGGAACGATTTGGCCGGAACCATTTTGCTGACAATTAATTTTTTCGTTACGCAATAAGCCTTGGCCGGTGTAATCAAAAACACCGCCTCTCCCGCTGATAAATCAATGCCGGATAAATAGCGCTGTTCAATCGTGCTTACGGTAATATAAGCGTCCAATTTTGCATCTTTTAAAACACGGCGGAAAAGATTCATCCGCCTGGCAGACAGATTTTTTATTGCCATATTATTTCCTCGTTAAAATGTTTGCCCCGGCTTTACCTACCGCCACAGTGTCTTCTAACCGGACACCGAATTTACCCGGTAAATAAATACCCGGTTCTACCGTAACTACATTTCCCTCTTGCAACCGGGCTGATGAGTCCGCACTGTTGCAGGGCTCTTCGTGAATATCAATCCCCACGCCATGCCCTGTACGGTGCGTAAAATAATCGCCGTATCCGGCCGCCGCTATTACGTGGCGGGTTTGGGCATCCACGTCGCGCGTGGCAGTACCCACCCGGACCGCTTTGATACCCGTCCGACGGGCTTTATCTACCAAGTCCCAAATCTTTTTATATTCTTCCGGTGCATGGCTCCCATGCCACCAACAACGCGTAATATCCGAGCAATATCCTTTATAAATACAACCGAAATCCATTAAAACGGCATCTTCTTTTTTCAGTTTACGAGTGCCTGTCTTGTGATGCGGATTGGCCGCATTTTCCCCAAAAGCTACAATCGTCGTGAAAGAAGGCTCCGTTCCCCCGCAAGAACGCATAAACTGCTCCAACATAGAGGCAACTTCGCACTCCATCATCCCGGCTTTTAAGCGCGGTTTCACATACTCGTACGCCAAGTAAGCGATACGACACGCCTGACGCATTTTTTTGAGTTCGGTTACATCTTTTGTTTCACGCAGCCAAGAAATTAAACTGGGGAGTTCCACAAAACCCGCTTGGCACATTTGCCTTCCGGCCAAGTAAGTTTCCTTGGCCGCATCAAATCCGGCACGAGAAATTTTCTTTTGTTTCACGTAATCCATAGCGGCTTGCAGGCGATTTGTCTCACAACCGAAAACTTCCAAATGCGGGTCAAAACGGCGCAACTCTTCGGTATATAATTCACGCACAAAACACGTTAGCCCGCGCGGATGAATAACAAACACCGCCTCTTGCGGATAGAAAGGAAAGCCGGAAACATAAAATTGGTCTATGTGATTGGTAAGCACATACGCACTGACGCGGTGTTTACGCAACAGCCGGCGCACCGCTTCCAAACGTTTCTGTAAAATAGATTCTGCCATTTTGTATATCCAATAAAAATACTTCTCTAGTACATGATATCAATTTTTCCCCCAGTGCGACAATTAAAATTGTGTCTTAAAAAAACAAACGTCAAAGGCGGCGCAGAATTTACTATAATAATGAAGTATGGCATGTAAGCGTTTTGTTCAAATTCTACTGATTGCCGGTTTACTTTTTGCCGCTTCGTTAGGGCGGGCAGCGCTGTTTGTTTCCAAAGATGACGGATTTACGCTGGACATGCCTTCCGGTTGGAAACAATCCGCCAAATCGCCGACGGGAACCGTGCTTGCCATAGAAAAAGGCACTTCCACTATTGAGGTTAAAAAAATTGATTGCCCCACCGAAACATGCATTGAAGGCAAAATCACGAACGATTTAACCGAACTGAAACGCAAAAAAATGCAAGTTGTCGGCAATTCCTACACCGGAGAAGATATTAAGCGTATTGAATTTTCCACCGGGGAGCCTTTCTTCTACATTAGTTTTTATACACCTAAAAATGATTTCGGCGCCGGCTATTTTTTAATTAACGGCCAAGCTTACTCTATTTTGGCGCGGAATTTAACCTATGCGGAAACCGATTTAATTTTCTCTTTTATTTCTCCGAGAAACCCACAAAAAGTCAGCCCCGAAGAAGAACAAACCTTGGAAATGGACCTGCAAGATCCGCGTGCTTATAACATTGCCGCTATGCCCGACGTGGAAGAACAGACTGTTACCGCTCCCGATGAAAATGCCACCGCGTCCAAAAATACTTCTTCCGGCAAATCTACCGCCAAACCGCTAAAAAACCGGTTGGCCAAATTTCGCATAAATACCTTTATCTCTCAACGAATGCCGCCTTACATCCGTCAACTGGGCCACGGTTTTGACGCTTTCGTGTTTGTTGGGCTATTATACATATTGCTACTTTGCGGCATGTTACTTATACGTTTGTGGAAACGGCCGCAGGTAGAAATTCCGGCAGCTAACCCGAATTCTCTGTATCCGATTCGCTTTACCCGTTTGTATGGAACTCCTTCACTGATTTTCCGTGCCAAAGACAACCAAGGCAATATCCTCATTTCACTATCCAACCGTTGGGATAGCTTATTTCTTTTGTCGGGCATTTTACTGGTTGTATTTACCGGATTTTTATTAGCAACGTGCGGAATGATAGAGAAAACGCAACTTTTGACGCTTTCTACGTTTACATACGACACGATTTACTCTTTCTGTTCGTTACTTATTCCCCTGGGCATTATCATTTTCTTCTGCGGGATGATATGGTCTCAACTGGTGCTTAGAGAAATTAGCCTTTTTGACCGTAAGGGGAAAAAAGCCGCCGTCGTATTGCAAAAAGGTTTTGGGCTAACTACCGAAAAGTATGAAATTTATTTTGCCCGCTCCAAAGAAGTACTCATAGCCGTACGGCGGCGTTTTGTGTTGCGACGTAGATGGCAGCTTCTCAGTTACGACGGCAATTTATTAGCCGAGATTGTTGAGCATGGCTCTTGGATGCGCAGCGTGCTGCGCAAATTATGCGGGCACTTGTGGGGTTTCCTACGGACCGATTATGATATTTACGGCCAAATGGATAGCACCGGTTCTATCCGAAACGATCACGCCGCTTTTAATTGTTTTACCTGCCAGCTTGATAAACCGCAAGCTATCAACGCGCGCGATTTGCTGGTAATGTCGCTTTTAATCAACATCCGCGACAGAGATAAATGGTATCCGTGGTTCAACTAGTTTATGCGTTTTTTCCTGCTGGGATTATTATTACTCCCCTCTTTATTAAACGCCCAACCGTTGCAAAACTGGGTAGAAGAAAAGATCAAACACCCCGTTCTGCGCGGGGCTGTTTGGGGTGGTATTGCGGTACCGGCCCAACCCGGTCAAGGCCCTTTATTTGCTTTGCAAGACAGCACCCGTTTAACGCCTGCCAGCACACTTAAACTTTTAACTACCGCCGCTATCTTAGAAACCTTGGGGCCGCATCACCGCTTTGAAACCAACCTGTATATGCAAGGGACACCGGATGAAAAAGGAACCTTAAACGGAAACTTGTATTTACAAGGCGGCGGTGATATGACACTGGGATCCACGCGGGTAGTCGGCGCAGAAACATGGCAAACGGTAGCTAAGCGCTGGGCAAGCAGTGTTAAACAAGCAGGCGTTAGCCAAATTAACGGAGATTTAATTGCCGATATATCTTTGTTTGAAGGACCAACCATTGCGCCTAAAGTAAATTGGGAAAATATGGGCAACTATTTTGCAGCCCCCGCGTCGCCCCTTTGCTTTAATGACAACTTGTTTGACATTTATTTTAAACCCGAAACACACGCCAACCGCCCGGTAGAACCAGACCGCACCGAACCTAATTTGCCCGACATACACCTGCAATCTTTTATTACCACCGACGGGAAATCAAACAAAGACAATGCTTATGTGTACGGCGCGCCCGGGCAATATGATTTAAAAATATTCGGCACTATCCCCACAAGCGCCAAAGGGTTTCGTATTAAAGCGGCTTTGCCGGATCCGGCCCTTTTTGCCTTGCAAGCTTTCAAGCAAGCCTTAGAAGAACAAGGTGTTCGTGTTACCGGCCAACTAAAAACTTCTGCGCAAGCCCCCGATTATAACACGCTGCAACGGCTGGATAAATATCTTTCGCCCGAGTTAAAAGATATTATTTTTATTGTCAACAAACGCAGTTTTAATTTGTATGCGGATATGCTGCTGCGGCACTTGGCCGTCCATGCGGGGCAAAAAGGAAGCATTGAAAACGGACTGGTTCAGCTGAAACAATTTTTACTTACCCGCCGGTTAGCCGGGCTTAACGAAACCGTACTTTACGACGGTAGCGGCCTATCACGTGATAATTTACTTACACCGCGAGTACTGGTAGCTGTACTCAATTATATGGCGCAAAGCCCGTATTTTGAGTATTATTACAACTCGCTGGCTACCCCCAATGACCGCGGAGACTTGTTGGTATTGCGACGCTATCTAAAATCTAAAAAGAAAATAGAAGACGTGCGCATTAAAGGCGGCACAATTGATAACGTCAAAGCCATTGCCGGATATGTCCGCGCGGAAAACGGACAGCTGATTTCTTTTGTACTGATGGCTAATAATCTGGCCGGGAAAGATGAGGCCCTTTTCCGCATTCACGAAGATATTATTAAAGAATTACTGCAAATTAAATAAATCTCTCAGGCACCGGTAATTTCTATAGTTTTCCACTTGCCTTGTAAAAAGCGCGCCAGCATCAGTAACGCCGTCAGCCACGCATAAAAGGTCAGCCACGCCCATACCCATACCACGGACAATTTCCACACATACACAATTAGCCATGTCCCGGGGATTAAAAGCCCCCACGCGCACGTGAGCATAACTGTCATATAAAACTTAGTATCCCCTGCTCCGCGCAAGGCTTCACCAAAAATTAAATACGTCGCATCCCCCACTACAAAAAAACTCATCAACCGCATCAAGGGATACGTTTGGGCGGCAATTTCCGCAGCATTGATGGACGATGGCGGAATAAAAAGTCCCACGAAAAATGGGGTGAAACAAAAGAAAATTATGCCTATACTCACTGCATATCCGTAGCCGATTTTGCACGCATTTTTAACTACACATACACTTAAATCAGGCCGTTTAAGCCCCTGATATTTACTGACTAAAATTTGTATACCGATACCGAGCCCAAGCACCAACATAAATACCACCGGCTGCATGGACATTACCACATTGCTGGCTTCCAGCGAAATGATGTCAATGTGCCCTACCATAAACGTAAAAAGCGTAAACGACATGATATCCATTAAAAATCCAAATCCGTTCGGCACGCCAAAACGCAAAAGCCGCGAAAAAACCGGCTTATAAAACCCGGCCAGTTGCGTGATGCGGTAGTCTCTTCGTAAGCGGCGGCCTAAAATAAGCCCGACGTAAATAAGCGTCATAGACAGTGCCCCCAACACGGTAGACCACCCCGCCCCGCTAATACCCATTTGCGCAAAACCGAGTTTCCCAAAAATCATCACATACCCAAGCACCATGTTGACCGTGTTACCCACCAAGGCAGCGTACATGGGTATTTTTGTTTGGCCCCGTCCGCTGAAAAAACTGGACAGCGCGTTATTGATTACTACAAGCCCCGCAAATAAATTTAAGATTGTAAAATATTTTATTTCTAAAGAAGTTACTTCCGGGCTGTGATTAAAAGCCCGAATGAGTGCATTTCCCACCGGTGTTAAACCTGCCAACACGACCGATGATACGACCGCCAGCAACACCCCCTGCCACAAGGAAACCGTAACCGACGCCCGTTTTTTCTTCGCATAATACTGCGAAATAAAAACGCTCGTGTAACTGGCCAACCCCATAAACATACTGGCAAATGTCAGCGCAAGCGCCCCCGCCGGCACACACGCCGCCAATGCCTCGTGCGAGTGCCATGCCAAAAACATACGGTCCGCAAATTGCATCACTACTTGCGCCGCCATAGTAATAATCAGCGGGTAAGACAAGGTCCACAATTCACCCAGAGAGGCTGGCGCGTGTGTATTGTTTCGTTTCATTTCGTCCACAAAAAAAGAGCCCCTTGCGGGGCCCTTTGAAAAGTCTTTCAAAACTTACAGTTTGACGACTTTAACGGCCTTCGGGCCTTTTTCAGATTCTACGACTTCAAATTCCACTTCTTGACCTTCGGCCAAGGTTTTGAAACCGTCGCCTTGAATTTCTTGATAGTGTACAAAGAGATCTTTAGAACCATCTTCGGGGGTTACGAAACCGTAACCTTTTTGATCGTTAAACCACTTCACTTTTCCTTTAGGCATGTTACTTATACTTCCTTACTTTAGTTAAATTAGGCAACCGGTTACCCGGAGTACCTATAAGTATTATACTATAAATTTTTATAAAAAACGCAACTGTTTTTTATCCTTTTTCTTCCTTTGGAAAAAATTTATAATAAAGATATGCAAATTATAGAAGCCGTCCCTAATATTTCCGACGGGAAACACCCGGATATTATCGCCCAAATAGTTACTGCGGCCGCTGACGTACCCGGGGCACGCGTGCTGCATGTGGACAGCAATGCCGATGCGAACCGCACCGTTATTACCCTGGCCGGAGAGCCGCAAGCGGTGGCCCAAAGTGCCTTTTGTTTAATACGCGCAGCTACCCAACGCATTGATATGCGCAGCCAACACGGCGCGCATCCGCGGTTAGGAGCCGTAGATGTTTGTCCGCTCGTTCCGATACGCGAAATTTCTTTGGAAGAAACGGCCCAATATGCAGACGAACTTGCCCGGCGTGTGGCAAACGATTTGCAAATCCCCGTTTATTTATACGAAGAGAACGCCCGCACGCCGCAACGCAAAAACTTAGCGGTTATACGGCGGGGGGAATATGAAAGTCTGCCGCACAAACTCGCCACGTTGCCGCCGGACTACGGCCCGCAAACATGGGGCGAACACGTTGCCAAAACGGGAGCCACCGTTATCGGTGCACGCAAATTTTTAATTGCATTTAATATGTCTTTAGATACGCAGGACGTAGCCACCGCATGTGAAATTGCCGCGCGGTTACGCGAGCGCGGCGGCGGATTAAAAAGCGTCAAAGCGATTGGGTGGTATATGCCGGCGTACCGTTGCGCGCAAGTGTCGTGCAATTTGACGGACTTTGCACAGACGGGATTGGCCGAAGTTTTTGAAACGTGTAAAAAATTAGCCGCCGCACACGGCCTGCAAATCACCGCCGGAGAACTCATCGGCCTCGTGCCACAAGCGGCGCTTATTCAAGCCGGAAAATTTTACGCGCCCAACGAAAAAAATACCGCCGAGCTTATCAACGCAGCGGTAGAAAATTTGCTTTTAAGTAATCTAAAACCTTTTGTGCCCGGCGAGCGGATTTTGGAGCAGGCACTCGGTTCAACCTACTTATAAGGCGGCATATATAACTCTTGGAAATACCGGGTTACTTCCGGTTTCAAAAGTAGCGCGGTAATGTTCGTGTCCGGGTATTTTCGCGTTAATTTATGAAAAAATACCGCCAATTTGCCATAATCTACCGCACTGTTTACATTCGGATATTCTACTTCCGTCATTAAATCAATTCCCATCACTTCTTTATACAAAATATCTGCCAACATAATATCCCGTATACTGTTGGGAAGTTCCGTCAGCACATATTTTCCTTCCTCGGCTTCAAGCACTCCCGGGAAAAAATTTTGAACGTGTAACAATTCGTGTAATGCACATAATGCCACCGGAAAATATTTTCCTTTTTCTTCTGAAAAAATCGGAGCTAAAATTACTTGTGCATTCCAATCGTTTTGAGGATTATCCAAATCGGAAATATACGTCACGCTCCTAAAATCCTCCATGATAGCATCCGTCATAAAAAAAGACATCCATTGTTTGGATACCCCCAACTCCTTCTCACCCAAACTATATAACATTTCCCAAGCAAGCGGCTCTATCTCATCGCGAAATTCCAACGGCAACATCTTAAACCGATTTTCATCATATAAAACTTTGGTTAACCACTGATACGCCCAATTTCCTCCAAACTTTTTTTCCAGTTCCCTGAAATCGGCCGCATACGCACCTAACACAACCGAGTTTTCCGCAAAAGAAGACATACGAATACGCGGTACTTCATTGGGGAAATACTTGAGCAGTTTATATCCGGCCAAGTAGGCTTTCATCGTGTTTACGTCGTTCACATCGGGTAAACCGTTATCTAATTTTACCGTATCTAATTTTCCACGATAAAATTCACGCTGATTTTGGGGCAACTTATCCATTAAATTTTCCATACGCACAAACACATCCCGGGCTTGTTCGGGGGTGGGTTGATAATTTTTACCGACATACCGCTCCGGCCCGCCTGCAGCGCGTGAAGCCGCCATTTGAGCGGCAATTTCGTGCTCTACTTTTCGGCTGATATTGCGTGCTACGGTATTTTGTGCGGCCCCGTACCGTTGTTTAAGCGGCGAACTATTAACGGTTTGGGCAACGGCATCCGTCACAACCGTTCCCAACAGCAAAGCGACTAAACCTAAAAATGTTTTTTTCATAACTTCTCCTATACTTATAGGATAGAGGTTTTAGTCGGTACAGACAAGAGTCTTTAGACCTACATAGGCTCTGGGTCTTTGTGAACCGGTAAAGGAATTTACAACAACGTGACAAGCCGGACGTAATCCTGTGGCGAAAGTTGCTCCGGACGGATGGTAAACGGCCAATGTAAAGAGGTAAGCGCGGCGGAAATTTTTTCTTTGTCATACCCGCTTAGCACAAGTGCGTTTAATAAAGTTTTACGACGGTGTAAAAAAGCAGCCATTACCACGTCGTGCAACCTTTTCCACGGCACAGCGGGCGGGGTGATTTTTTCAAAAGCCAGCACGGCACTTTCCACTTTCGGCGGCGGCGCAAAGGCACTGCGCCCCGCTTTACAAATTAAATTCACGCGGGCGCGAAGTTGGCTGAAAATACTTAAAGGCCCGTAAAAATCATCCCCCGCTTTAGCGCGTATTTTTTGCGCATGCTCTTTTTGAAACATAAAAACCGCCGTTTGAAAATACGGCCACGCTAACACTTTATCTAAAATTTCCGCCGCGTCAATATAGGGCAAATTACTGACAAACTCCGTCGGCACGGCGGGCAAATTAGTCAAATCAAACGTTAAAAAGTTTTGCTGTATAATCGTTACCCCCGCCTGCCCCGGCAAATGCGCGCGCAAAAAAGAAACCATTTCCTGGTCAATTTCCACGACGGTAAATTTTTTTAACCCGCGCGCAATTAGCTCCCGGGTCAGCGCGCCTTTTCCGGGGCCGATTTCCACCATATTATCCGCGCGCAATAAGAGGGACGCATCCACAATTTGCGTGATGATATTTTTATCAATTAAAAAATGTTGGCCGTATTTTTGCATAGTTAATTATCCGTTAAAATTTTCAGATTACGTTTAGCGGTTTTATTTTTGGGGGAAATTTCCAACGCACGCTTATAATGGTGGCGGGCTTCTTCGTCATTATCGGCCACCACAAAAGAGGTGCCTAACCCCAGCTCGGCCAATACGTCTTGCGGACTTTGGGTAGCGGCCTGTGTGAAATTTTCCTGTGCGGCGGTGGCATTGCCTTTTGCCAAAGCGGCCAGACCTTTTAGTAACGCACATATGTTGCCGGGCGGGCACGAAAATTCTTGCAAATCTTCCTCGGCTTCCTCCACAAATTTGAGCCACGTGCGGCCCATAACCCACAGTCCCATATCATTACCGACCACGCGCGGGTCATACACCGCTTTAGGCGGGGCGGAACGGTTTTGGCTGATAGCACCGCTTGCCCGGTAATCAACGGTGCGCCCTTGGAGTGATAAATTAACCACGTAATCTTGCGGTACTTGCGAAACGGCTTGGCGGATAGAGGCGGTAAAATCTTCTATTTGTTTGGCACGCTCCTTGCTATCGGCGGCGGGCAAGGTAAAAGCGCGTTTAAACGTACGGGCCACACCGGTATCTTGCTCTGCGGGAGTGAGCAGGTCCGCCTGGCGCAATTTTTGATATTCGCGCTCAAAAGAATTACGGCTGCGGCCTTGCGATTGGTTATTTTGCGCAGGCGGCAGATATTCTAAAGATACTTCTATTTGCACCGGCTTGGCGGCGGAAACTTGGGAAACATTATCCGCAAATTTTTCAATTTGTTTTTCAAAGTCTTGCGGCGTTGTTCCGCTGGCACGATAAGCGGCATTAAGGGCAAGGCCGTCTTGGTTAAATTTAGCAATAGAAAAAGCTTCTTCCAGTATTTCGCGGGCGGTTTTTTCCTGCCCCATACGCACCAGCAAAAATGCATAACGCAGCCGCGCCACATAATCGCCGGGTTTGGTTTTGACGGCTTTTTTATAAAATTTAAGAGCCTCTTGCAAGCGTCCGCGCCCTTCGTACAAAGCGGCTAAACTAAGCTGGGCATCTTCGTAAGCGGAAAACAAATGCAACGCCTTTTTGAAAGATTCTTCGGCCTGCGCGTCGCGCCCGAGCGCTTCGTATAAAGTGCCTAATTGATAATGATACAACGGCTCGCGCGGGGCAAGTTCCGTAGATCGGCGGAAGTGTTCTAACGCGTCTTCCAATTTATTTTGTACGGCATAGGTGGAACCCAAATTCATGTGCGTATCGGCTTTGTTGGGGTCTAATTTATTAGCAGTTAAAAAATATGCTTGTGCGGTAGCAATGTCCCCTTTCCACCCGGCGGCAATGCCCAATAATTGATAGGCCATCGGGTTATTGGGGTCCAGGTGCAAAGCTTCTTTATATTCGCTGATAGCGTCGTCCACTTTGCCGGCCCAATACAAAGACGCACCCAAAAGCAAATAGCCCATAGGGTCCTTGGCGTTTTTGACAACGGCTTTAGCGAAACTGTTAGACGCCTCTTGATACTGTGCGCGGCTCATTTCGCTCATACCGCGGCGCATATCGGAAACGGCCTGGTCTTGCATAATTTGGTCCCACACGGTTTGGGAATAATCGGTTTTGATGGTGGGCTTACTAAATGAAAAGGGAAACCGCGCTTGCGCGGCAGTGGCAAGCAGTACCGCGGACAGTGTGATAAAAAAAGCGCGTTTTTTATTCATAGTTATATGATAGAAAAAAGGCCGCAATATGGGCAAATGAGAAAGATGTTATATGGGATGATAAATGAAATTAGATGTTGTAAAAACTGTTGTCATGCCCGAAGGTTTTTATCGGGCATCTCCCGATTTTCTTTCCGTTCGGTTTCCGTCACTTGCGTATGTAAAAGCGGGAGATACCGCATTATCGCCGTCCGCAGGACCGGTATAACAGTTATGTAATACAATGCGTAAAAACGAGATAAAAATAACGGCGGGATAATTATTTAAAACCGATTTTACCTACTTTATGGGGGCCATCTTGTTCTAACATTTCGTTGATTACTTCTACAATAGAGTTAATTTGCTCTTGCGTATGATTTAACCGCTTTTTAGTATCTTGAATATGCAGCAGAAGGGCTTGCTTTAAGGTAGCAACGTCTATCTGTTTTGATTTCTCCAAAGCCAATTGACGCACCCGAACAAACACACGCATAATTTGGATATTAACCGCCAAAGCAGTAGGACTCTTTAATACGCTGGAGAGCATAGCCACGCCTTGCTCCGTAAATGCGTAAGGTAGCGTTTGGCGACCGCCTCTTGATTTTGAAGTCACAATTTGTGACTTCAAATTTTCCCATTCGGGTTTAGTCAGGCGAAACATAAAATCTGACGGAAAACGCTTCAAGTTGCGTTTCACGGCTTGGTTAAGCACTTTGGTTGGGACGCGATACATTTCGGCCAAATCGCTGTCTAACATTACATTTAAGCCACGTACTGTAAAAATTCGTTTTTCAATAGGAACAATAATATCTTTCATAGGACTTAGTATAGCAAAAAGGACAATCTGCGGGCAAATGCGGATAAAAAGTAATCATCCCCGATTTTGTTTTCGGTTGCGGCCATCCCTTACGTAAGTAAAAGCGGGAGATACCGCATTATCGCCGTCCGCAGGACCGGTATGACAGTTTAATAAAGACGAGATGCTGAATTAAGTTCAGCATGACGGCACTTTTGATTGCGATATGATAAATAGGAAAAAGGACATAAAAATCCCCCGAAGATTTCTCTTCGGGGGATTTTTGAATCTATTGGTTACCTATGTTACTCTGGTTTCCGGGCTGTTTAGAATAGCCGCTACCACTTCCTATTTTCTGCCAAGTTGCGGTAGGTTTCTGACGAGTCCCATATGTACACAAGCTCTCAATATACTTCAACACATCTGCTCGTGATATAGTTTTTCCAGAATAGTTACAAGCCTTTTTGGTAGTGAACAGATCCGCATATTCCTGATACACTTTGTTTCTGTTGGCCGTATCATCCGGGCTATTTAACTTTCCAGTGCTCGCCGGCAACAAGGTGCGACTTAAGCCTTTTAATGGCAAGTCCCTCCACTCATTGCTATTTCTAATTTGGGCTTCGTATCCTGCACGATCCCCCTTGTCAACGTAGCCACCCCAATACCAAGGTGTGCCACTCTTGAACCGCGGGTCAGGTTGTTTACGAATACCTCCCGGCAATGTCGTGTTATTGCTCGGATAGAAAGCCATATCATAGTTGATATAAGCCAAGAACGAACCAAACACGTTATCGTACACACTCCTTTTACCAGGCGTCCAATTCGGTTCTGCCTGAGGATCTGATGAGTTCGTACCAATCGTTTTCCCTAAGATACAAACCACGTTGGCAGGAACCATTCCACTGTCCGGATCCATATTGATAACGTCCATCAAGTTGGCCACCGTCAAATCAGAACCTTTGATTTCATCGTAAAGCAACGTGGCTCCCGGGTGTGCTGCCTCAAACTTATCCTTAGCCCTTTGTACAAAAGCCATCGTTTCGGCATCTGGCTGGTGGACAAGACGTGCCTTATCCTCTGTAATCTTACAAGTACCCCACTGCGGTCTCGGTTGGGTTTTGTTAAGATTACTTGGTTCCGGCCGATTTTGCAAGTCATAAGGCTCTGTATTCACCGGAATTTTCTTGATATCTGAATGCAAGAAATATTCCAACTTACTAACGGGGACAACTTTTTCTTCAGGTTCGCATCCGGATCCAATGAAACGGACTTGGAAAATATCATCTTGACAGAATACCTCCGCTTCGCAATTGTCTTTTATAGGCAACCGCATGGGTTGAAAGTCCTTACAAGAATTTACGTAGATAACTTTTTCTTTAACGATTTCTTTTATTTTTTCAACCTCTACGTATTCTTTCTCTTTATCCCCTTGACAATCCGGATCGTTTGTGTTTTTCACAGCATTGGCCTTATCAAAATCAAAAGTACCGTCGCTTTTCTTCTTGCAGGTTGCGATAAGCGAGCAAGTACCATCTTTGGCCTCATTACCCACAATCGTCGTTTCGCCTTCTTTACACGGATTTGGCTCTAACACCGGCTGAACCACCGCTCCGGACGGGTTCCATTCGCACTCCGCGGTGTCAACCACTTTGCCGCCACGAGAGAGACTCCAAACGACGTTTCCGTATTCACCCTTTTCCGCCTTACCCTTCTTTTGGAAGGTATACGTGACACCGTCTGTAGTAGTAGCTTTGCCACTTTGCGGACGGAGCTCCTGCTGCCCGGAAGATTCCCCTTCCTTGGCAGATGAACCAAAGTTCACGGATTTACCTTGGGAGACACTCGCCCAGTAGTCGCTTGAGACTTTCTCATTCGCCTCGTTTGCAGAGGATTTATCCACATCAATCGGCGTATACGTTACGCTAACACTAATACCGTCTTGCGCGCCCGATATGTTCTTCAGGTCTTTGCCTTTGAACCCTTTTTTATAGAGAACCGTAGCCGTGGCAACGTCGTCTTTCGCATCTTTACACGAAATAGACACTTTCGCGTCAAACGGACAATCCGGCCCGGCAATAACTTTGTCCTCGTCGCGGTATTTGCGTTTATCCACGTTCACGCGTCCTTTATATTTCTCGGACGTAGCGGTGCCTTTATGCAAGACATACGCATTATAGAAGCGGTTGTACAACATACCCATGAATTCGCCGCCGCGGGCGTTAATGCCGCGGCCTAATTTCTGCTTCATGGATAAAGACGACACAAACATCAAGTCCAATTGGTCAAACGCGTTACGTGCCACAGCGTCCAGCTCCTGATCGTCCGCAGAAACACCGTTTGCCTTGGCAATTTGTTTCAACTGGTCAATCATAACGCTCTGGAATTGCGCCCAGATCAATTGGTTGCTCTCCGTTATGTACACAACACAGGCGTGCTGTACATCTTCCGGCGCAATTTCATACATATCCGGGATAATTGGCAATTTTGTATTTTTATCGTTACGAGCCGAGCCAACGGTGCCCGGGTTAGCATCTTCGGTTATTGGCGTGCCATCTTCCTTATACCCTACCACTTTCCCTTTTCTTGCACCGGCGGCATCAGTCCGCGAAGTCGTCCGGGAACCTTTTTCGTTCTTCGTATAAGAGGTTTCCCCTTTCGTAAACAGATCGGCTACGTAGTCTTTGTCACCGTTAAACCGCTCAGGCAACGCGGTCTGGCTTCCGCCGGCATGCTTTTTGCTATTGATACGCGTCGGATCCGTATCATCCTGGCACAGGAGCATTCTGGAGCCTTTGAGGTTTCCTACACTCTTACCGTCTGCGCCTTTAAACAAGGCTTCCGGCACGTAGTTGCGGGCCACAATATAAACATATGTATGCCATTTTTTGGCCTGCCCTTTCGGCTCTACGAGGTAGTGCTTGTTAACCAAATTGCGGCATTCGGACTTCTCAATTAAGCCGTCCCCTTGCACTACGCCGCCTAAGCATTTGCGGCGCTGAGCAATAGGCCCAAGACGCGAGCCAGAGCCGGCACCACCTGGCACATACCCTTTACTACAATCAAGGCCATAGGGTTTCTCGACGAGTTCTTTCTGTTTCATTTTACTACAGAAACCTTTCAGGCCGCCTTCTTTTTCAATTTCTGATGGTGGGAAATAACTTGCGTCCTTTCCGCAACAGGTTTCTTTCGTGGGGCCGCCGCCGGAACCTAAGAAGGTATCCGGGTCTCCGTCGGAGTTACCCGTGACTAAACAGTTGAAAATACCGGCTAACTGGTTTTGCAACAAGTCGGTAGCCCAGTTCATCCATTTCCAGCCGTAGTTGAACCAAGCTTCCCATTTCATTTGGGAGCGGCGTTTCATCATATCCCACCACCACGGCTCTTTGCCGTTGTAGGTGAAATTACGCGCCAATTGGCCGGCACCACCGCCGGGCCCGCCGTAATCACCGGAGTTCAAACCGCCAATACGACCGGGTTCCACCGGTTTAAATTGCGCGTCCATCAACGCTTGCATGGCATTGGCTTTACCCATGGCTTCTTTGGATTCGCGCGCACGTTTGGCGTTTACATCTCCAAAATACGAACGCGTCGGTTTACCTGCCGCTTGCAACGGTTGCAACGATACCGGTTTGACGCTGTTTCTAACGCCGGGGCCTTTCACTTTGCTGGCGGCCGACTTCATGCTGCCGCCCCAAGGCGAAATACCATGTCCGCCGGCACCGCGGGCAACACCTTCCCGGCGAAGCGACCCAATCTTCGTCGCTGCGCGCCGGAAAGCCGCCCTTGTTTGCGGGGCTGCATCTTTGCGGTATTTATAAATGTTTGTATTGTTGACTTCTTCTTCCGTCGCATTACGCGAATAGGAAGACCCGGAGTTGTCTGACAATCCGCTGCGGTAAATATCCCCCAGCGATTCGTCTTTCTCTTCGTCTTCCCCTTTCTTTCCAAAGCCAACGATTAAATCTAACGAATCACGGCCCGCTAATTGCGCAATTTGCCCTTCCGGGTCGCCCGTAAAATCAAAACCGGACCGATCCGGGTTGACCATTGCGTCCTCGTAACCGGGCGTGATCATAGCCGGCTCTTCCCCTACCTGTCCACTGTATTTATACAGGAACGGTAATAAAAGAAGCGCCACCAAAGCCGCGATAAAGAACGGCGCATCCCGTTTCGTCCGCTCAAAAAGCGTTTGACGGGGTTTGCCGTCGCTCCCGATTTTGGAGGAAATACGATTAGCAAAAGATTTGGTAGAGGTTTGTTTACCACTCTTAATCTTGTCGCTAAAGGTAAAACTATCTTTCTTCTTTTCCTCTGACATAAGTGCCTCCTGTTAAAATAAAAACTTCGTGTTTGGGGTTTCCCCCCGAGGAAATACAAACTTACGTCCGTTTATATCTCCCGTGTTACTGCTACGACTTCAATAATAAAAAGTTCGTTGTTCGGAGATGGACCCCCACTCCGTAACAACTTACCCTATAACACTTCTTACTAATAGTATAATAATTTTCCCCAAAATGTCAAGGGGTATTTTTAGGGCAAGTTGTTTAGTGCTTTTTATTTGTTTTCAAGCTCCTTTTTCCGTCGGGGATATGGGCTAATCGCCCGTTACGCCGGTGGGCACCCACACGCTTCCGCCCCAATCTATCCCCGCAAAATATCCGTTATTTAAGCGGCCTTCCTCATCATAAAAAGTGCTGTCAATATCTCCTTGTAAATCACCGGATTTAAGTTTGATGTTAGGATATTCCGGATCGTAAAATTCGTTGGATGAACTCAAGCTTTTGGCGCTTGCCACACAAGCGGCTTGCTCTTCGGGCGTTTCTTTAGAGGCGCATTTGGACAAAGCGTCGTCGCAATAGGCATCAAACGTCTGCGAGTAATTAGATAATTTTTCAGACTTGCACTGGCTATCATCCACTTTAATAGAAATAGAGTTGCACTCCCTTTTTACTTGTTCGTAGGAACGTTTCATTTGCTGGCAGCCGTTGGAAATAGACTGTAAATTATTATCAAAAGCACCGTTACGCTCCCCGCATGTTTTAGGGAAAGACGCCGCCAGCCCGTCCACCTGGTTCAAAATCTGCGTGGTATCGGGGGCCATTTCCGCCCCGTGTTTAATAGCGTCCTTGCATTGTTTATCCAGTTCCAGGTATTTTTTGACGTTTTCCATATCTACCGCCACATCTTCCGATTTAATCGCTACCCCGCTGGCACCGGATATAGAAATAATTTCCTTAGGCATATCCGCCCCTTCAAAACCCGCACTGGCCAATGTCTTTTTGAGCGCAGGCTGCTGGGTGCGTCGGGCCGCGCGGCTGGTTAACCAAATATAATACATATTTCGGCTAACACGGTTATCCCCCAGTTTTTTAGCATCCCCAAAATTAGTTTGTGTAGCCCCATGCGTATCCAACGCTTTACTGAGGTTATCAAAATTCACCTGCTCGCGCACGCCTCGGCGGAGCATACGGTTAAAAGAATCTTCCCCGGAATTCCCCCCCACCGGCTTATTAGTTACTTTTTTGAGCATATTAACCGAGTTAAAAGCATCATTTTTATCCCGTTGCACGGAGGAAGAATCCTCCCCAAAAAACACTTCGGCATTTTTAGCATTATTAGCTTGCGTGGCAGCCGCGGCGTCGTTCTTTTTGATACGAACAGCCGGCCGGTCTTTTTCTTTTTCGGAGGCTAACGGCCCGGCGTCGTACGAGCCGGTTAAATCGTCCCCTTTCCTATCGCGGCGCGCCAAAGCGGTATTGACCGAGCGGATATTGAGAAGTTTACTTTTGGCTTGTTCTGCGGAAAAAGCAGCAACCCCGCCCGAGTTAAATACGGAAAACTCATCCCCTTCTGCCGCTAAAGCGCGTTGACGGCGGGAATCATCCTTCCACGATAAAAGTGCCTTTAAAAAGCTCATCCGCTCCGCCTCTTCCGGCGAGTAACCCATCGCGTACATCAAATTACGTAAAAACGGAATTTTACCGGCCGGCACCAGCGAGCCAACCCCCCATAAACAAAAAATGAGCAACATGAAAACAAACATCCGGTTAGAACGGTACCACGGACGCTTTGCCGGACGCGCGGGCGTATTTTTCGGCAAATCGCCGGATGACGAAAGGGGAGATTTTTCCAAATGAGCCTTCGTTGAATTATCCGAAACGGTTTTAGCGGGTGACGCAATCACTTTAGCCGGGAGCGGTTTTTGCGGCATTTTTGCCGGCGAAGCAGCGGCCGGTAACTCTGTCGGTTTTTGCGGGGTAGGTTGCGGGGGCTGAGGCAAAACAAGTTCTTCTATCTCGTCGGATGCCGCCGGAGCCGGAGCTGCTTGCGGGGCAACGGGCGTAGTAGCGGGTTGTGCAGGCGTTTGCGGAGCAGCGGGCGACGGATTTGCGCCGGAGGGCTGCTCATCGGGCAAATCGTCTAACCCGGGCATACGCGGCATTTGCGGATCATTCGGCGTTGAAGGTGTGTTTGCCATATTATTTACCTGTAAACAAAATTTAGTCAGGCTGCTCCCCGACTGTCTTATTATTTAAACAAAAGAGGGAGAAGGCAAACGCCTTCTCCCGTGTGTAAAAACAACTTAAGCTCTGTTACCACCGTTTTTACCGCCTTTACCACCGTTACTTCCACCCTCGCCCTTAACACCCGCTTCTTTGGCAAGCCGCGCGGCTTTCTCCTGAGCATTGGCATCTCCCCACTCCGAAGCTTTAACAAGTAAGTTTGCTCCTTCCGCTGCAGACGCCTTGGCAGCTCCTTTAAGGATCTTACCAAACTTCGCCAGGCCCGCTTGGGCTTTTTGGCTGCCTTTTTCCACCGCTTCTTTAGCAGCTTTAGAGGTTTCCGAAGACTTGCCGGCATTTGCAGTGGCATAAGTTATCCAGCCGCTAGCAGCCGACACCGCACCGATACCTAACAGCGTAAATGAGAACCAGTTCCACTCTCCGGGTGAGTACCTACCCCAATAAACGCCAACTGCCACCATAAACGCAGTCCATATTGCACTGATTACACCCGCAAGAGCCAAACATCCCGCCGTACCAATCAATCCGAACACAGGGACCTTCTCTTCGGCCATAGCCGCCGTAATCATGCCGCACAGTGCTATAGTAATCGGCAACAACATGGACATTATCTTTTTTAACCAACCCGCATATTTCAACCGGGCTTCGTCTTCGTTGGCAGTATCATCCAATTTTTTGTTAATCCGTTGGGCACGGGCTTTCATGTCACTGGGAGAAGCAAAGTCAGAAGAAGAGGCAGCCCCCCCTTCCGTTCCCGCATCCGCGGCAATACCCATACCGCCCGAAACTTGGTTAGATGCCAAAAACACGTCCGACATTTCGTTAGAAGCGTTAGTAGCAGTGCGTTCGGCAAGCGTAGTGGAATGTTCGGCTAATTCTTTGAGTTTTTTGCCTTTTAACCCTTGCGTCTCGCTACCGGCACCCACGCGCATCGCCTGATTATTAAATTTAGAAGCTTTACCGCTGGACGCCGCGTCTTTTAAAGCGACCATATTGCTGCCACCGTCCATGCGGCCAGAAAGCGTGTGTCTTTCCCCATTAGAGGCTTTGGCGGAAAAACCGCCTACGCCGCTACGTCCGCCAAACGGGCTCATAGAAACGCCGCCGGACGCTGTAGCCCGGGAAGTTTTAGAGAGACTGTTGACAGCCCCGCCGTTGCTACCGCCGTAACTGCCGCGGGCAGCGCCTCTGCCGTCTTTTCCGGCGCGGGAACCGCCGCCGTAAGCGCCATCAGCCCCGTAGGAGTCTCCCCCCCCGTAGCCATAGCCGGAGCCGCCGTTGGCGGGATTAATTTCTTCGGCGCGGTTAGAACTGCTGCCAAAACCTTCAAAGGCTCCCGACATACTGTTGGCTATGGAATTCTCATCCACGTCCGAGAACGTCGGCGCGTCATCTGCCGCCATTTTAGATAAATTCGTTTCTACCTGGTTGTAACCGTTACCCAAGTTGGCTATATGCATAGCAGAAAGCCCTTCTTTGGTTTGGCGCATACCGGCATTGGCAGTCGGAGCGCCCTGTTGGGCAAAAACGTTCGTGCGGATAGCGTTGATTTTTTGAACTTCTTGAGTCGTCGCCATGCTGCCAACATAATAAAGCGCCACTGCACCCACTCCGATAACGGCCAGTTGCTGGGCACCTAAAGCCAGTTTACCTGACTTGCTTTTTAAGAGATGAAATATGTTCATACATTTCTCCTTTATTTTTTAACTCCGTCTATGGCGTTTTGGACGTTATTACGGCTACGTCGTTGCTGCTGTTGCTGCAAAAACCGCTGTTGATACGCCGCTTGCCGACGTTCCTGCTCCAGCCGACGTTGCTGCTGCGCTTTTTGCTGAGCCGCTTGTTCCGCTATAAGCCGGGATGTTTTTTGAGCATGAAGGACTCCCCAGCCGATAACTGCTAACCAGCACACCCCTATGATAATAGCTATCACACGCGGGATGAAATTTTTTTTACTCCAAGGCAAAATAATAAATCTTCCAATTTTCATACGTATATTCTCTCTGTAATATCAGACGCAGTTAATTCCCTTCTGAATTTTCCTGCGCCGCTTGCTCCGCCTCGTATTGTTCTTTGGCTTCTTTACTCGCTCTGTCTTTCTCTTCTTCGGCAGCCGCTTTTACTTCACTTTCGTTGATATATATACCTAACCCTGTCAGGATGAGTGGGAATAACGAACTCACAACTCCGGCCCCAGCAGCTGCCGGTATTAAGGCCGCCAATACGCCTGCTTCCAAAGCCCCAGCCATGGCGGCTCCCCCCGTGGCCAAACCTTCCCACCCCCATTTGCTTCCGAACTGGGCCGCTTTTGTCGCTAACCCGATATTGGCAGCTGCGGCAGCAGCTTCCAAGATTCCTATAGCAATCCAAATCCAGGGAACCATTTCAAAACAGGAAAGAATAAGAATAGCACACATAGACACTAAAGAAACTATCATAGCAGCTGTGGCCCATTTCACTACTTTTTCAGCATCTTCTTCACGTTGTTTGGCCGTATCAACAAAGTCTCCTATGGCTTCTTCAATCTGCTGCGGGATTAAGGACGTATCCGTAGAAGACAAATCAGACGAGCCGGAACTTTGCCCGGTGGTTACGTTCTCCCCGGCAATTAAAAGCCCGCCGGAAAGTTGGTCCCCCCCTAAAAATACGTTCGCTTCTTCGTTAGCGGCCCCGTCATGTTCGGCAATCTTTTTAGATTTGGCGGCCAATAATTCCAACCCTTTGAGACCTATTTTATTATTCTCGGCATCTTGCGAGCGGGCAAACTTGTTGTTCCCTAACAATCCCCCGACCTGGCCGCTTAAACGGCGGCCTTCGCGCGAAGAACCGTCTTTGCGAAGATTATTCCCGGCGGAGGCAAAATCCCCGCTGGACATATTGACATCCGCACCGCCGGCTTTTGTAGAACCGCCGCCTAAACTGGCTTTGGCCAGTTCCGCCAGCCCGCCGCTGGCCCGGCTGGCCGCACGGCCCCTGCCCGCCGAGGTTTCGGCTACTTGCGAATTAACCGCATCTTTAATGTTGGCAAGATCGGACAGGCCCCCTAAAGCCGCCAAGGGATTATTTTCAGATTCTTGTTCGTTGGCGGCATTGGACGCGTTACCAAAACCTTCCGTAGCACCAAAGGCGTACGCTTTTTCCGCGTCCTCTTGGGCTTTTTGTTCTTCGTAGAGGATGCGGTCCGCTTGGTCGCGCGCGGCTTGCCGTTGGTTGATCTTTTGCATACTGCCGCCTGCCAAACGGTAAGAGCCACCTTTACCGTCGGCACCGGCACCGTAGTTAATAGGGGTGCCGTAGTTACCGCCGGCATAATTGCCACCATTGGCCCCGGCCACATAAACCACATTGCCGGAGTTAGACGGGTTGTTGAGGTTAAAGGCGGTTGCATCGTCCGACGGGGCACTTAAATATTGCCACGCGCCGACGGCCGCTACTCCCACCACAGCGGCCAACCCGGCCGCTTGTAAACCGGAAAGCGCCATCTTTCCGCTGCGTTCTATTAATTTCTTTAAGATATTCATAAGCTATCTCCTTGTTAACTCAGTCAAAAAGTTCGTGATACTTGTTATAAGGTATTGTGACATCGCGACCATTCTTATCTTGTACGATGTAATCCGTACCGTCAAAGCGCACGTTACTTGTGTCAAAATCACTAGCGTTAAAATTACTGGAATTACTGGTATAACTATAATTATCCATACCATAACTATTGCTATTATAATAGTTCTGATGATTGCTGACTTGACCTACATTGGCGTTAAAATTTTCCGAATGCATACTGTACCAGTCGTTGGCACTTTTCCAAGCTGTTCTATCGTTTTTTCTAAAGGCTTTGTCAAGCTCTGCCGCGGATAGATTGGAAGAAGCTTTTGCGGGAGTGTTCGCAACGGTTGAAAAATCCGGCGTGATGGACTTTGAGTTGGCTCCATCGTTAGACATCCCCACATTTAAGCTTTTCGTTACCATTTCGTCCGTCCGGCTGCCCATGGATGCAATTTCCGAATTGTTCGTGGGCGTCCAATCGGGATTGTATTTTTTTTGTAATAATTCGTTGGCAGATACACCATTCGCGTTCCGCCAATCTATGCCCGCCGCATCCAAATATTTGGCCTCTGGACTTCCCGCCTCCAGCTTACTCGCATCAGGCACGTTGTTTATTAAATTACTAACCGTCGCCTCACCCGCAGCTTTGGCCTCTTGGTTGGCCGCCATTCTGGCTTTTGCGTCCGCCATCATCAGGTCAACGCTTTGGTTGGCAATGTTGGTCACCAAGTTTAACCCCAGGTTAATTAAGCCGCTGTAAAGCTGCTTTAAAAGTTGGTCTTTTAAAGTTTCTTTATCTTTATCGTCTTTCTTTTTAGCGTCGTTAGCCGCGTCGGATATTTTATCGGACAAGTCACTCAAATCGCCCGAAGAAGACGGGGCGTTGGTATCTAAATTCAAGCCGCTGGCTTTGTCCAAATCAATACCGTTATCGGTAAACGCGTCTTGGCCGGCAATATCGGCAGCCCACATAGCTTTTTTCGCGTTGGCCAGTTTGCCTTCTTTCAACCCGGCCGCCGCACGGCTGCCGGACCGTATTTGTTTAAGAGCTTTGCGCGCACTTTTATCTTTGGCTTGCCCCGGCATTGGGACTTCTTTGCCTTTGCTTTGGCTTCTGTACGGAGAGAAATCCCCCCGCGGAGCACCCCAACTGCCCCCTATACCGCTGCCGCTGGCACGCCCCATACTGGCCGAACCTAGCGAGCCGACTTGCGTAGAAGCACCGCTCCCCCCGCGGCTGCGCCCGCCATAGCTGCGCCGCCCGGAAGAACCCGAGTAAGAGGAGTTATCGTAAGAACTATACGATTCTTCTTGCACTTCTTCGGTTTGTTCTTCTTCCGCTGCCGCTTCGGCATCTTCTGCCTGGCGTTCTTCTTTTTCTTCGGCGGAATACAACACCGTGGCCCCGTTGTTTTGCATATCCGGATATTTGGAAGCCAACAGATATTGCTCGGCTTCGTCACTTACGAACGGCATTTGCGCCAAATCGTAACCGCGAGCGTTTAAATTATCAAAAGACTCATCATCCGCTTGCCCCATAAAAGAAGCCAACGAGATAAGTGCAATCAGACAAACAATCACAATGGCGCCCAATGTATACGCCTGTTTGCGATTCATTTTGTTCATCTTCTCAAACACATTTCCAGGTTTTAGCTTGAACATAAGTATCCCCTATACAGAATAATAAAAATTACTCTTGTTGACCCATCCCCGCGGGAACGCTCAAACAAAGAGTTACACAGACTACTTCTACCTAAGTATAAGTAAAAAACCCGATTTTGTCAAGACCTAATTTGGTGAAAAATCCCCGGCTCCGCCCACCTATTCGGGCAAGATGTACGGCATGACACGTTCGTTTTTACCTATGTATTTGATAACTTCTATTTGGCCGCCGGTTTCGCACAAGAAGGCATACCCTTTTAAGCATTTGGCATCCCGGTAGCAAACTTGGTCCTTATCGTAATTGCACAAAAAACGTATCCGCGGCGGTTTGGTTTGCGCGGTCAGCGTAACGACCGTCCACGTACCGGAGCGGTCAATACTCATTTTTAATTTATTAAGACTCAAAAATTTACGGGCGCCCGGGTTATCAAACCCTAAATAGTTCTCCACTTTTTTTTGGATATCCTGCTCCAAAAAACGTTTATCCCAGGTGTCGCGGTAGAACGGCGTTTCGTGCGACTGCAGCTGAAAACGGCGCGCCGCGTAGGTGCCGGCAATCTGCATTTTTTGGCTCAGCACCACCAGGCCGAAAATTTTAATAACAAACAAAATGAAAATAACAAAAAATGGAAACAGCAACACTACCTCGGTAGTAGCTTGCCCGCGACGCGAAGAAAGAAAGCCAAAGCGTTTAATCATTTAGGGCTCCAATGTAATACTGTACTTAGGTATCGGGTCCGGCCATATACAGTTGTTCCCGTTGTGCGGACAAGACAGCACCATCCTGTTGCGTACATAGGGTTTGTATTTCTGTTCCAGGTGAATGTTAAAACGGTTTTGGGGCAACGTAATGCTTTGTTTAAGCAGCACCCCGCGCGAAAGCATCCTAAGTTTATTGCGCGTTTCCGGCGGCAAATACGCAAACTGAAACATCTTTTTATTCATGAGTTCTTCCATAGAGAAATCATGATGATACGATCGCGCGTGGAATTGTTCACCGGGGACGCCCTCCACACCTTCCGTAGCATAAATACGGATGTTTGCTATTCTAAACGGCTTGGTAGCCCAATTTAAAAACGGAGCAATCTGCGCTGCACTTTGGCGGGCACATTCGTCCCGCTTGCAACCGTCCGGCGAGTTTAAAAAGTAAGCTTCGCGAAAGAAACGCGCATTTTTGACGGAATCTTTATAGGCATAGTCCTGGCTGTCATAAATATCACCCAAGTAGCCATAGGTCGCTATATAATTTGAAAGGGCTCCCACCGTCGGGCTTTCCTTATTAACCAAAGAGAAAAATACCATATCCGTAAGCTGTTTACTCATAATCGGGATAATATCTTTATCGCCCGGCTCTTTAGGGTCTTCCTTCATCCAGTCGGTACGGTCCCCGCTGGGCTCAACGGAATTTCCGATTCCGTCCACTTCATCACCGGTGTAATACTTAAGCCCCCAACTGGTTGCCTCCGGCGCCGGACGCGGGCTCAGACCCGTTTCATAATCGGGGCCGATAGCCGGGAAAGCACCTCCCTTATAAAACAAGTCAAAAATAGTAATTTTCTCCCCGGACGCGTTGCTGGGAACGGGCGTGAGCGGGTAGTCGGCATAATCATACATATTACGATGCGCCAATCCTCCGTTTACATAGGCAACTGCGTTTAAATAGGTACTGGCAGAAGACATTTGCGCGTAAGCGGAAGCATCTAACGCAAATTGGTGACGCACTTTGTACATGGATACTTTGGCTGTTTCAAACAGCAGATAAATTACCAATATAAAAATAGGCGCCAAAAGCACCGCAGGCAGCAAAATTTGTGCCCTGCGCTCTTGCAATTTATGCCTAATCCGTTCCTGTAACATACGCCCTAGGTAGTGATTATCATCCCTATAAAAGTGAATAAATAACGCACAATATGCGTGTGAAACGCCGTCAAAAAGGCCGACAAGACCACCAATATCGTAGCTAACATCAACACATACTCTATGGTGGCCTGCCCCTTTTTGCAACTAAGCAAACGCGCTTTGTACGTCTTTAATTGCCGCAACGGTTACTCCTCGTCGTCGTCTTCCTCGGGCACGACCGTCCCTTCCGAAGAGATCAAGCCTTTTTCAATGGCTTTTACAACCGCTTCGGTACGGCTGCTGACACCCAATTTGTGGAAGGCGCTGTTCAAATGATTTTTAATCGTTTTGACACTGCAGTCCAATTCTTTGGCCAGCTCTTTATTGCTCAGCCCTTTACCTAAATAATCCAATACCTTAATTTCGGTTTTGGTTAAAGTGGATTGTGTGGGCAAACCGCCATCACCCATTTTGCGCAAGCCGTGTAACAGCTTGCCCATAAGTTGTTGGGGAATCATAAGGCCTTCGCTGGTAAAAGTTTTTATGGAATTTACCAGCTCTGCCGCCGGCAGCATTTTAGATAAATAGCCGTTGGCACCGGCTTGAATAGCGTCCAGCACGTGGGCTTCATCTTCAAAGCTGGACAGCATCAGCACGTTTACTTCCGGGCAAACCGCGCGAATTTGACGCGTAGCGTTAATGCCGTCTAACTTAGGCAAGCGAATATCCATCAGTACCACGTCGGGTTTAAGCTTTTTGGCTTTCGCCACGGCTTCCACTCCGTCAGCGGCTTCTCCGACTACCTCCAACCACTTCTCGCCGGATAAAACATCTTTTATCCCTTCGCGAAAAAGCGTTTGGTCATCTGCAATCAGTACGGTTATTTTTTTCTTTGGCATGTTTAACTCCCTTTCTTTAAAATTTTATGCATTGGCAATCGGTAGCGTGAAATTAAACGACGCCCCCTTTCCCGGCCCTTCACTTTGTGCCCAAATACGTCCGCCGTGGTTGGTAACAATGTCTTTGGCAATGGAAAGACCCAGCCCCAACCGGCCGACACGATCCTTCGCGCCGACTTGCGTAAAACTGGTAAACAAATGCGGCGCTTGCTCCGGGTCAATTCCGTCCCCGGAATCCGTTACCGACACTTTAGCATTTTTTCCATCTATTTTGCTAACAACAATTTCTATTGCGCCGCCATCCGGCGTATGCCGCACCGCGTTTTCCAACAAATTGGATATAACCTGACGGATGCGTTTTTCGTCAGCCACAACCGGCACCGCCCCGCAACTTTCAAAGGTAACTTGAATATTGCGTTTGGCAGCTTTGGCTTTGAAAATCTCCGCCGTTTTTTTCAAGCTTTCCGTTAGTTCAAAAGGCGTCTTTTCAATGCGCAGTTTCCCTTTTTCAATGGCGGCCCAATCTACCAAGTCCTTAATCAAATGTTCAATTTGGCTGATGGACTCCTCCATAAACATCATCTTTTTTTGTTGGTCTTCATCCGGATTCATTTTTTTGCGCAACATATCAAAACTCATTTTCAGCGTCATTAGCGAGTTGGACAAGTCGTGCGATACAATGGAAAAGAATTTGGACTTCATATTATTCAGGCGGTCCAAATCTTCGTTGCGGGTTTTTAATTGGGCCACTAATTCGCGGTTGCTTTCTTCCAAGAAATACTTATCTAACGCGCGGTTAATGGTACGTTTTAAGTAATCAAAATCTACCGGTTTAATCAAAAAATCGTATACAGATTCCTGCATCGCTTCCATAATAGCGTTGAGCGAAGCATACGCGGTAATCATAATAATTTGCGTTTCTTTATTAAACCCGCGTATTTTGCGGATCAGTTCCATCCCGTTTTCATCCGGCAAGTTATAATCCATCAAAATAACGTTAAAAAACTCGCCGGCGCATAAGTCCAAACATTCTGCCGCCGTGGAGGCTTGGTAGACTTTGTACCCGTCCATTTCCAGCAAGTCTACCAGCGTTTCCCGCAAGTTATTATCGTCGTCTACTACTAAGATCTTAACCGATTTCTCCATAGCATGTATCTCCCGGGTTATGATAAATTTTTAAGTAAATCTGGAAGCAAGCGCCTTCGCCTTCCTTGCTTTTGATAAACATTTTACCTTGGTGGCGCATAATAGCTTTGCCCACTACCGCCAACCCCAGCCCCGTACCGCGGGCTTTCGTAGTAAAAAACGGCGAGAAAATCTTTTGGCGGATATCCACCGCAATTCCGGGCCCGGTATCGGTAATATAAATGCACACCATACGACGGCCGGAACGGGTCCCCACCGTAAGCGTACCCTGGTTTTGCATGGCCTCCACCGCATTGGCTATTATATTGCGAATAGCCTGTTTCATTTCTTCGGTATCTATTTTAACATTTGCGTTAGAGGCTTCCAACCGTTCCACCAGTTTAATGCCGCTGGGCAAAGGATACGAAGCCAATACATCGTGAACATAGCTGTTAATTTCTACTTTGCTTAAAATCAAATCGCGTGAACGCACATAACCAAGCACTTCGCCGATAATGCTGTTAGCTTGCTTAATTTCCGATTCAATAATGCTAATCTGTTTTTCCACTTTTACGTCAGGATTTTTAAGCAACATTTTAATTAGCCGCGTAGCATTACTGATAACCGCTAGCGGATTGCGGATTTCGTGGCTGATAATGGACGCCATTTGCCCCATAGTGGCCAAACGCTCGTTTTTAACCAGTTGGCCCGTCAGCGCCTTGAGTTCACGGGTGCGTTCTTCCACGCGTTGTTCCAAATCTTGGTTGGTAGAAGATAACATCTTTTGCGCCGATAACAAATCTTCCCGCCGCGCGTGTAAACTTTCCGACGTTTCAATCAGCACTTCTGCCAAATCACCAATTTCGTTCTTAGGAATATCTATTTCTTCGCGGCGGATAATTTCGTCCCCCTCGCGCAAACGCAAAGCCGCTTTACGCAGGCGCTCTAACGGGCGGGTAATCGGAATAATTACCCAATAGCTAACCCCTAAAATAAACAACAACATTATTAACGCAATACGCAGCACGCCGCCGTAAGAACGCACGGTGCTTTCCAATACTAACTTAGACGTAATATTGGCCGGCTGCCCCACATATACTTTCCACCCGGGCAAAATTAAATTGGCCGAAGCTACCAGCCATTTGCGTCCATCGGGCAATTTTACTTCCCCGGTTAAATTTCCGCCCAACTCTTCGTGTATAGCCCGTATTTGTTGATTTAACTTATCCGAGATTGTATCTGTCACCCCCCCCGCCGCGCCATTATATGCCACCACTTCCTGTTTAGCGTTCACGATAAAGGCCTCCATTTCCAGCGGATACGCTTGCAGCAATGCTTGGCCTAAGGGTTGCAGACTCACCTGAACCACCAAAATGCCGGCTACAAATTTATTATTTAAACTTTCGTAGACCGGAAACGCCATGGAAGCTAACCACCCTCTCTGAGCAGAAAAAGAAACCGGCCCCCAATAATTCTCCTTGCGGACGATACAACTTTTTATCATCTCCGGCAACAGCGTTTGATAATCTGTAGTAGGCGGGTTTCCTGCGGACAAAAGCATCTTCCCTTTTCTGTCCAAAAGAGCCAGGTATGAAATGGACGGGTTTTTAGCACGCAAATAAGATAAATCTTCTTGATTTAAAAAGGCATGGCCGCCAAATTCGGTATGCAAATCAATAAAAACAGAGAAAAACTCGGACACATGCGTAATGTAGGTATGCACAATGGCTGACAACCGGCCGGCCACAACTTGTTCTTTTTGAAAAATTTCGTGTTGCAACACACGGCTGTTCACCCGGGTTAAGTGTAGCCCAATAAAGATGAGCGGCACGAGCGAAATCAAGCTTAGTGCCAAAACTGCATTAAAAAATAACCCGCGGAATTTCTTTTTTACCATGTATTACCCTGTTGTTGCTACTTCTAGGGAAAGCGGGGACCGGAACACGTGTCCGGCCCCCGCTTTTCCCGGCAAACAAAAAGTTTAGCAGCTACCGGACGGGGCGGCCGGCACACCTGACGGAGCGGACGGATTAAAAAATTCAAAGCCTTTTAAACGGGCGGCTCCATCCAACCCCATTTGCACTTTTCCTTCCCATATAACGGACGGAGAAGCACTAATGCCAAATTCTTTAGCATATTTAGCTTCTTCTTTTAGCAACTCAACCCCTTCGGTGTCAAATTTCTTCGTGATTTTTTTAACACTGATACCGGCATCTTCCATGGCTTTATCCCAACGGCTGGACCGATAATCCTTGTTGCGAATCTCTAAGTACTTCCAAAATTTATTCGGGTAGTATTTGGCAATTAAGAGTTGGCGGATGTTTTCTTCCCACTCGCCGGAACCGTGCAAACTGTTGAAACCTCTTTCGGGCGAATAATCCACAATATAGCGGATGCGGACCGTTTTGTCGGCCGGGAAGGTGCCTTCTTTTTTGGCCTTAATAATAAAATCCTCCGCACGCACGCCATAAGGGCATTGAGACATTACAAATAAATCTAACACATCCGGCTGCGGCTCTTTATTGTTAAAAACACCTTGGCGGGTTTGATGCGGCAAAATGAGAAATTCATCATTTTCTTGCACATACCCATATTGAATAGGTTGAGCCATTTTTTCACGGAATGTTTTATTTTTTTTGATTAGATAAAGCGGCAAAAAGCTATAATCTAAGTTAGCCAATTTAGGATTAGCCGCTACGTCCTTAACGGATACGCGGGTAACTGACGGGGTGGCTTCTAAAAATTCGCTAATGCCCTGGGTCAAGGCCGGGTCTTCTTTTCCGGCTTCATACTCATCTGATTCAATGATGATAAACTCAGCCTTCGTTTTGGCTTTGGCTTTGGCCGGAGCTTTTTTGGCCGCCTCAGCCGCCACGACACTTCCGGCTAACAGAAGGGCCAACATCCCTACAACAATTCTCTTCATATCTTATATCTCCTACTTAATTATTTATCTTCCAATTCTACGTGTACGCCGCGAATACCGATACCACGCAACACGTTGTAAACAAACAAGAAAGCAACCGTCCCTAATAAGAACAGAAGCGTACCTTGAATGGCCCGCATAACCAAGCTCATAAAATAAGCAATACCGAAGCTGGCATCCGGGTTAAAGAACTCTATAAACGCGCTGCACAGCATGACCACAAACACCGCGAGCGGGAAAACAGAAAACAACACCGAACCAATATGCACTTTTTTAATTTCTACTTTCATACTTTTCTCCTCAAATTTATTTTTCCGGCTCCAACACCAAAACAATGCGGTTCTTACCGGCGTCATCCGGCAACTGCACCGCTTTCACTACACATTGTACATTTTTATTCACTACAGTACTACGCAATACCTTGGTCGGGTTTTCCATGGCTTCTCCGACCACTTGAATAATCTCCTGCTGGCGGCTGTCAAAAATATCTAATAGATGCACTTGTTTTTTGCCGGGAAGGTTTACCTCAAAATTGGCATAAAGCAAGTTGTTGTTTTCATCCACCACCATAGCACGAGCGCCCTTAGGCACCATGACCGCAAAAATACTTTTCCACCAACGTTTTTCGTTCTCTAAGGACATTACCTCCACATTTTCCAGTCCCTTGCGGTCTTCTTTTATTTTTTCCAATAGGGAAGTGATAGAACGCCCCACCTCCCCTATTTCGTCAGAACGTTCCGGATATTCCAGCACCAAATGGTTCATAGATACCGCTTCCACGCTGTCTTTCAAGGCTCCCAACGGGCGGATAATTTTCAACAGTAAAAACAAATATAACACGCCGCCGATAAGCGCTATCATAATCAACGCACCTATCGCATAGCGTATCATGGAAGAGTGAATTAATTTTTTGGCATTCTCACGGGAAACCGTTACATTAACCACCCCGGCAACCATATTGTCTTTGGCTAAAAGCGGGATAGCCATATCGTAGTAGTCCCCCTTACCAAACATAATCGCCCGCGGAAGTTGGTCCCGAATGGCTTGTACCACACTGTTGGTATCAAAACCAACCGAGTTATTATAATCGGAATAAGACATCCCCAAAAACTTGGTATTTTCGTGCCAGCGCACGGAACCGTCATAGTTTAAATAAACTAAACTTTTGATACGGTCATCATTACGCACAAGCCCCTTCATAATCTCGGCTTCGCGGAACGTCGCTTCTCCTTTGGGACGGGAAGCTAACTGTTGCACCAAAGACGAAGCCCGGTAACGCACCATTTCCACCATTTCATTTTGGAGTTTCTTATCAAAAACAAATTTAAATAAATTGTAATAGAAAAGTCCGCCGATTACCGCCGCGTAGACCGTCACTAATACAAACCACAAAATCCATTTTGCCGTAAGTTTCATCTCGTTCTCCCGCTATTTAAGTAGCTCCTCCACCTTGCGCAAGCCCAAATCAGCATCGGTATTGCCGGGGTCTAACTGTTTGGCCACAATCCACGCTTGACGGGCACGTTCATAATCGTCTTGGTTGAAAGCGTCTAACCCTTCAATATATTTAGCACGAGAAGCCGCACTTGCCTCGGAGGACACCCGGTTCATAGCCCCGCTCGGCAACAGCTCCGAAGGGTCTTCCGCTCCGGGAATTACCGACGGTCCGGGTACCGGGTTATCTACGGTTACCGTTTCAACCTCTTCCGGTTTTTCCTCCTGCTCTTTTTCTTCCTGTTCTACAGCCGCCTCCGCCGCTTGTTGTGCTTGCACTAAGCGTTGCTGTTGGATACGCAAATTGTTTTCCTTAGCATTACGCGCCTGTTTAATAAGTCCGTCCATAGTAGCGGTATCCGCTCCCCATTTTTTGGCGTTGTTCCAGTAGGCAATAGCCTGGTCAAACTTATTAGAGTTGTAAGAACGGTTCCCCGCAGTATAATAACCGGCGGCAATCTCGTTTTTGAGCTGCGACATATATTTCTGCACGCGCGGATCCCCGGGTTGTATTTTGGTAATACGTTCAAAAACCGCATAAGATTCCACATATTGGCCTTTGTTGTAAAAATCCAACGCCTGCTTCATGTATTCGTCCACTTGCTCTTTGCGCAGTTTGTTTTCCGCGTCGGAAATTTTAGCAATCAGTTTTGGGTCGTCTTTGCGCATCAAAAGGGCATTGTACCAAGCGTCTAAGGCTTTTTTATGCTCCCCGTTCTTCTCGGCCACATCTCCGCGGCGGCTATATTCTTTGGCGATATCATGGTCAATTTTATTTTTCCACGATTGGGCTTTGGCATTGCCGGGCTGCAAAGTCAAAATTTCATTTACTTTATCGTTCGCTTCTACTAAACGGCCGCTGTCATAAAGGCGGGCGGCTTCTTGGAACTTAGCCTCAATTACCTGCGCTTCCGAAGTTGTTCCGTACGTACCCATATTTTGCGCCTGTTTGGACAACGTTTGGGCCTGTTTGAAATTGGGATCAATACTTAAAATGGTTTGGGCCATCTCCTGGGCACGTTGATAATCGCCCTGTTTATAAAGCGTATAGGCGTTTTCGTAAACCATGCGCAGCGTATAGTTTTGGATACGTTGTTTTTCTAATTGGACGGTGGAAAGATATTGTTTGCGTTCTTCCACGTCATTAAGTGTACCCATGGAAATTTTGCCCAAGTCAAGAAGCATACCGGCCTCTTTACCGTGTTGGCGCACCGGGGTTTCCCGTTGAAATGTACTTGCGGCTGATAAAGCCATCGCCGCCAAGAAAAAAACAAAGCTAAGTAATATGTATTTTTTCATACTGTTCCTTTTAAAATCCCATACCGCCATTGACAAGACCCATAATCATTGGCGCTAAAATTAAAATAAAAATCGTCGGGAAAATGAACATAAAAAGCGGAAACAACATTTTAGTAGAGGCTTGCGCGGCTAACTTTTCCGCCCGGCTTAAACGGCGGGAACGAAGGTCCGTAGAAAAGTTCCGTAACAAGTCTACCAAACTTGTACCGAGTTCGTCTGACTGAATAATAAGCCCTACGAGCGAGCGGACTTCCTGCACCCCTGTACGGGAAGAAAATCGCTCCAATGCTTCACGGCGGGAATAACCCAGCTTAATCTCGTTAATGGTCTTTTCAAGTTCTTCTTCCAAAATCGTTTTTTCTTTAGCAATTTTAATAATACGTTCAAAAGCGGTTAAATAGTCCAAACCGGACTCAATAATAAGCGCTGCCAAATCTACCGTTGTAGAGAAATTGCCCAAAATTTCCGCCTGGCGTTTTTGAATTTTACTTTTAAGTAACATATCAGGCAAGTAGAAACAAACCGGCACTAAAAATACCGGCCAAACACTGCCAAACAGCAGCATTATTGCCACCGGGATTAACAAAGCACACCAAATTTTACTGTACAAAATATCTACCGGTTGCGGGGTATCAGGGCTGCCCAACTGCATATGTATTTCTTCCAAGGTCTCTTCTACATGGAAGTTACGCAAACAGAAAAATGCCAACCTGTCTATAAATTTTTCTTCCGGCTGCAAACGGGCAAAACTAGACGTGGATTTAAACCGCTTTACCGCCACATCCACTACGTCCGCTTTCTTTTCCTTAGGCGCCAGCAAGCCAAACACGGTAGCAAATACACAAAATGTACCGATAGCCAGTATTATCTTAAGTCCTACAACAAATGCCAAGCTATTCATAAATTATACCCGCACCTCGCCCATTTTCTTTAGTACCTTCATACCAATACCAATCCACGTAATACAGAACAAGAACACAAAAATTCCTACCGGGCTTGTATAAAAGGAAATCATTTGGGACGGGTTGAAAATAAACATAACCAGCATCATGACAAACGGCATGATACTTACCACAATAGATTGTATCTTTTGTTGCGCCGTCATAGCCTGTAATTTTTCTTCCAACTTGCTTTCTTCGCGGATGTTTTCTACCAAGCGCGCGAAAATAACCGTTAAGTTACCACCGACTTGCCGCTGAATAATAATCGCTTTAACTATGTATGACAACATACGGCTGTCCACGCGCTCGGTCAAGCCGTCCAACGCTTTTTCAAAGGGGGTACCTAACTGATAGTTTTTAACCACCAACCCAAATTCATCCGCAATAGGCGGAAGCATATCTTTAGAAACCATTTCAAACACCTGCACAATATCCATACCGGAACGCAATGAGTTGGAAAGCAAAATCAGCGAGTCCATCAGCTGGTTGTTAATTCGGCGGCCGCGGCTTTTTTTAAGCATATCCAACACCGCCATGGGCATACGAATACTAATAACCCCCCCGGCAAAAACAACGAGTAAGAATATAAATACGCCCAAGAATCCTCCCGTCATAGCCCCCAGTGCCAGTCCCCCCAGCGCAAACACGCCGATGGTACCAAAAACAATGTATTTGATATCTATGGTTACAAACTGACGGTTAAAATCTTCGGCCCAGGCCGAACTTTTTTGCTTATATTCTTCCAAAAACCGTATAATGCCTTCCCGTTTGCTTTCCAACAGCAAAAATACTGCCAGCCCGGCAAGTGCGGCCCCTAACGAAATCATAAATGTGCTGGTAGCCCGATCGGCCCGGGTCGTACGAAAAGTCTTCGGGTCCGGTACTGTCCCGGGGATAGGGGTTGCCATAAATTGAGAAAACAGATGATTGGCCAACACGACTACCGCCATAACAGATTTGCGATATTTATCTTCCCGCTGGGATATAGGACTGGAAAAAGACTCAATGGTGCTTAAAAATTCGCTGTTAATAAGTTCTAAGGTAGACAACATAGAACGCGCACGTCCGTCCATACTATCCTTCATAATGAGCATTTGTTTACCGCGCAGCAAATCTTTATTTAGGCGGTCAATAGTAGCCACCAAGTTATTGCGGTTTCCCACATATCCGCGGGAAAGTTGGTCCAGCACTATCGGAATCTTTGGATCTAGCGATTTGTAAGCACGGTCCAAAAACAGGTAAACATTGGAAAATGCCTGACGCCACAAATCCACCTCACTATAAGTACCTTCATTAGGCACATAAACTACTTTATTGGTATTCATGCGGGCAAGTTCTTCGGGAAACCACTCCGGCATAGACACATCACGCGGTTTTTGCCCGTCGCGGGAACACTCTTTGGGAAGCTGGTATTTTTTCTTATCGTTTTCTACGCGCACATCAAACATTTCTGCCAAGATAAGCATCTTCTGCATAGAACAATAAATTTTGGTACGGTCCTTTTCAGAAAGACCGCGCGCGTGGCCCTGCGGGATCCAGCCCAACAGCAGTATCCCGACCAACACAAGTATCCCAAAACCGCGCTTATTTCTTATCATAAAGTTTTATGCTTTTGCTCCCTGCGGCGGTGCCGGCGGATTGGAAGGGGGCGTAGGCGGATTGTTTACCGTTGCTTTTGCCTTTACCAATTCTTGCACCGCATTTAAATCCGGATCTCCGTTTTCATCAAGCGGAACGGCCCCTTTGGTGAATACTTCTTCGGGCACCGGTTGTCCTTTAGCCGCAAATTCGTCATAGAAAGACGGAATGTTTCCGGTCGGCGCAAACATACCCTGCACTTTCCCGTTTTCATCTACCCCGGTCTGCACATAACGGAACAAATCGGTAGATTGAATTTGTCCGTCTTTCTGGCCGTGCATTTCGGTGATATAGGTTACTTTACGGGAACCGTCCGAAAAACGAGAGAGCTGTACAATCATGTTTACAGCCGAGGAAATCATTTCGCGAATAGCGAAAATCGGCAAATCCGCGCCCGTCTGCATACACATAGCCTCCAAACGGGATAATCCGTCGCGCGGGGTGTTGGCGTGAATAGTTGTTAGTGACCCTTCGTGACCGGTATTCATGGCCTGTAACATGTCCAACGCTTCGCCGCCGCGGCACTCCCCTACCACAATGCGGTCCGGACGCATACGCAAGCAGTTTTTTACTAAATCTTGAATCGTAATAGCACCCTTTCCTTCCACGTTTGGCGGACGGCTTTCCAGCGACACCCAGTGCGGCTGCTGCAGGCGGAGCTCCGCGGTATCTTCTACGGTAATAATACGTTCGTTATTGGAAATATAGCCGGAAATAGCGTTTAAGAAAGTAGTTTTACCGGTACCGGTACCGCCGCAGACAATAATGTTTTTGCGGATGCGGACGCATTTTTCAATAAAACCCATACACTCGCGGCTGATTGTACCGAAGCGGTAGTAATCTTCCGGTCCGAACGGTTTGGATGAGAAACGGCGGATAGTAAGCGTCGGTCCCGAAACAGCGAGCGGCGCGATAATGGCGTTGACACGGGAACCGTCTTTTAAACGCGCGTCCACCAGCGGCACGGATTCGTCAATACGGCGGCCCAGCGGCGCCACGATACGTTTAATAACCTGCACCACCTGCTCGTTATTTCTAAATTTATATTTGGTTAAGGTCAACTTACCTTTTTGCTCAATAAAAATCTTATCAAAGGCGTTGACCATAATTTCGGTAACGGCCGGGTCGCGCATTAAGACTTCCAGCGGCCCCAACCCTAAAATTTCGTCTAACAATTCGGACGAAAACCGGGTGCGCTGCTCGCGCGAGAATTGCAAATTGGGTTGCTTTTGCAGGATATCGTCCACAATGGCCGCCACACGCTTGCGGGTCTGCTCGCTAGCCGAGCTTTCATCACTGATAGCAATGTGCTCAATTTCCAACGTACGAACGACTTCTTTGTGAATTTTTTGTTTCAAATCATCCCAGAACGACAGTTGGGCATCCTCTTCTGCCTCTTCCGGGTTACCAATGTGATCTACCCCCGCCGAGCCGCCTTTGCCATCGTTAAACAGCACCGGGGACCAAATTTCTTGCGCGGCTTGGGTAAATTCCTCATCAGAAACCGACACTGCCCAGTCTTTCGGGGCCGGGTCCAAATCGCGTATTTTGGCTAACACAAGCCGCAACCCTTTTACCCATTCAGACTGCGGATTGGCCATAATCTCTACTTCGCGGCGGTTAGAGGAGGCCATTACATCGGCGTCCCAAGGCAAAAACACGTCCACTTCGCGCCCTAACTGCGAATAGAATTTTTCCATTTCTTCATAGGGAATAGAGCCGGGCATATCATATCCGTTGCAGATAGCGCTGACACGCTCTATGGGATAATGCTGCTCTTTATAATCGTTAAAAAGTTGCACGGTGGCATTGACGTGGGTACGGGTAGCGTTAGATACCCAAAATATCTTATCGGCGATATCAAACGCGAAAGCCTGCATAGGGAAGCTGGAATCTACATCTAAAAATATGTCAAAAGTTTGAGATAACCGGGATAAAATCGGAATTAAAATTTTGGGGCTGATAGCCGATACTTGCGCACGCGTATTTCCCAAAGGCAATAACCCTACCCCCCATTGGGACATAGAGATTTTACCGCGCAAGAGCCCGCCCACCACCGCAATGGAAGTGTTCCCCAATACTTTAAGCAAATCAGATACGCTAACTGGTTTTTGAATGTCCAAATAAAAATTATGCTCTTGGCGGGCTAAAGGATCTAACGGCACAATAAGCACCGGCCGTTTTTGAATACCGGCCCAGCCAAGCGCCAAATTGAGCGCCAAGGTCGTTTTTCCGGCGCCTTCCTTCGGCCCGGCGAAAGCTATTATTTTTGCATCTGCCTGTGGATTTTTTTTCTCTGCTGCCATACAACCTACTCTACAATTTCAACGGTAATAAACAGGAAGAGCGAACGTTGTTCTTCCGTTACGTCCTTTGTTTTAAAAAGCAATCCGATAAGCGGCAAGCGTCCTAAAAACGGCACACGGTCTTCGGAAACGTTGCGGGAGCTGCTTTTAAGCCCGCCGATAACTAATGTCTCGCCGCTGTTGAGTTCCACGTGCGTTTCCACGGCGCGGTTGGTAAATGAAGGGGCCGTAGCCGTACCAATTACCACCGTACGCGAATAGTCCACCGTAGATACCTCTAGCTGTACCTGTAAATCAATAAGATTATTGCGCTCGGGGATGATGGTAGGAAGCACGTTAAGCAAAATACCGTAATCTTCCATTTGCGAACCTACCCCTTGGTTATTGACCACCGGTATCGGCACTTTACCACCGACAGAAATTTTAGCGCTGTTACCCGAGGAAGTAACAATCTTCGGGTTGGAAAGCACCTGGGCGCGCCCTTCGGTCTCCATTAAACGAAGACGCGTGGTCACCGCGGTTTTACGTTGGAATTCACCCAAAGACAAAATCCCCGGGATTTCCGCCTCCTCAAAATCAAACAACTGGTTCCAAGCAAAACCTTTAACACTTTGCATGGTACCGCCAATTTCCACTACATCGGCACTGACAGCTACCAGACTTGTCTTTTTGGCGTGTGCCGGCAGAAAACCCAACACACCCGCAAGTAAAACTGCCAGAGATATTTTAGTAACAAACTTTGTATTCATAATTTATCCTATGCAACTAGTTAAATAATTTTTCAAAGGTGGCAATTTCCATTAAGTAATTGTTCACGTCGCCGTGAGAGCGCAAAATAACCGAAATTTCCCCTTCCGCTTGCGCCAACGCTAAATATTGCGCATCCCGCGGGGATAACGAAAGGGCTAACGTAGAGTTATCCGAATAGGCCGCGGCGTCACTATCTTTTTCCTTCATGGCGCTGGCGGCACGGGCATCCAATCCCTGGCCCAAATCTGTACCAACCCCCAACACCTTTACATTTTGTAAAAGCGTAACCGCTACTTTTTGGTGCGAACCGTTTTTCATAGTTGCTTCAAAAGTTAAAAGGATATCCACGTTGTCATCCGGCTTAATCATACTGGCCGTTGATATGGGCACGCTAATCATATAACCGCGCATCTGCACCGGAATTTTGCTAGATAACCCGGCGTCCGGAGAAAGCGACGTAACCGCATATTTGGAAATTTGGTTGCCTTTAGGAATTTGGATACGCGCGATGGCGTTTTCAATAGCTTTAAAATCGGCATCTGTTGTGTACGTAAACGCATCTTTTTGTAAGAAAGCGGCCGGTATCTGTATCGGGCGGATAAAATCGCGTTTAATTACTTCACGCTCTTTAATGTCACGCAGCGTCACAAATACAGATTTGAGATTTTTAGAAGCATTGAGTTTCTTCTCAGCGTTGCTAACAATCATGGCATACACAATAGCTGCTAACACGGCAACTACCATCGGTAAAAAAATTCCTTTCTTCATTTTTTCTCCTTAAACAACGTAAATTATACTTTCAAATCTATTTTTTTTCTTCCACACTGGCATACGCTTTTTCTATCGGCATACGCGTTACAATCTTCAGGCGCCTAATGCCTTCTCGGCGCGGCTCACTGGCCAGTATAAAACTTGTCCCCGGAAAAATCAAATGCACGGGGTAATTAACTGTTACAATCACATCTTCGTGGCGGTGTTTCTTATACATTGGTTCCACGCCGGTGTTCTCCACCTTTACGCCAACCGTTATACCGCCCGCTTTTGTGCCAAATACTTTTTGCTTGGCCTGGTTAATCTTTTGTTGAATAACCGATCTGTCCGGCGGTCCGCTGGGCTTTTTAACCGCTACCAGCGAGCCGATACGCGCAAATTCGTAAGAAGCATGGGTGGCTATCAGCGTGTGATAAGCGATATTGCCGTATTCAAGCACAAAGAAAATCAACAACATAAATACGGGCAAAATCAGCATCAGCTCGGCAGTAACCTGCCCCCCACGCTTCCTACGAAATTGACGCATAAATTACATTTCGCTCATGCTACCGGTGATTTTGGCCTTTACTTGGTCAAACAAATCCGGCATGAACTTTTTAATGAGTACGCCCGCCAGTCCGGCCACACCCACTACGACTACGAGCATGAGCACGTATTCAATTGTGTTCTGCCCTTCTTTTTTCTTTAAGCATTCAAACGCTTTGGCTTGGATGCGGTTCATTTTGTTTTGCAACGCGACGATTGCCTTCATAGTCCGTCCTCCTAATTTAATAAAACTACTTTCCTGCATTATAGTCCTTCAAAATAATTTGCGCACCTTGCTCAAACTGCTGGGGTACCAAGTGCGAATACAACACGTAAAAAGAAACTAACGCTGAAAACAACCCCGCCGCTACTATAATATATTCCACAGCGGTTTGTCCTTTTTTATTAAGCCACCCCTTTGCTTTTTTCAACATACCTAAAATTGTACCGACAACGCCAACTGCTGCGACGTGCCAAGTGCACCAAACGGCGTAACCGAGTAATCAATAGAGGCTCCGTAGCCAAACAGTTCCGAGCTATAAATACCGAATCCGAAAGACACGCGGGAGGTTTCTTGCAAACCTACTTTTTTTACCCAAGAATCTTCCGTGTTAATACCGGTATTTTCGCGGGTATAATATCCCACGCGCAAATCAAACCGGGCCACTTGAAGCAAATCTTCCGGCACGTGCACCGCTAAACCAAAGCCGTAGCGCACATTATCATCTTTATATTTCATATACTCGCCGGAAAAGGTAAAATAGCGCGTATCCAAATCAGCTCCTAAGCGAAGCCCGTTAGGCATTTCTTCTTTATCGCCGATATTGACCATGGCACCGCCTAAGCCCAACCAATTAAAGATACGCAGTTTAGCGCCCACATCAAACCCGACGTTATCGTAATGGTTATAGCCCGAGCCGTTATACAAACGTTCGGTGATATACTTGGCCGTACCGCCGATTTGTAATTTTTGGTTGATAAACCCGCGCGCGATAGAAACACCGCCCACAAAGTTTTGTACCGGCACACCGACTTCCGGCATTAAATGCCCCCACTCGTCGCGGAAGTCAAAGTTATCCATATCCATATAATTCAAAGACACACCGATAATCGTTTTTCCTAACGGTTGCAAGTAAGAAAGCGTGCGCGCCTTGTACCCCTGCAAATAGCTCATGTAAGAAAATCCGACCTCACGCGTAGAAGCACTGGCCGCTCCGGCGGGGTTCCAATACAATGCCTGGGGACCTTCGGCAATAGACACATATGCATTGCCCAACGCAGTGGCCGCCGGCGCACCTGCACCGATTTTCAAAAACGCACCTGCACTTGTACCGGCGTTTTCGTTAATGCTGGCAACCGCGTTTGCACCGCAGAAACCAACTGCTAAACAAGCTGCTAAAACTTTAATTTTGATATTCATAAATGTTCCTACTTACTACTCCTTATTTTAATAGTACAAATTTTTGTCAGGTTTGAGCTGACTTATATTTACTGCCCGCTATATCTTGCCTTGCAACCTTGCCGGGTAACAGGCGTTACGGGATTAAAATCTTGACGACTTTTTGGCAGTGCTCGCGGCCCATCTTCGCTTTAAAATCTACTAGCCCAAAGTATACACCGCGCGCAACCCGCTTGCCGTGTTGGTTCGTCCGGTCCCACCGGCATCTTAAGGCCGCA